>JANNRD010000563.1:0-3753 GCA_031401095.1 Acidobacteriota bacterium | reverse complement strand
CCCCGTTCGTCCCCACATGCCGCCCCCTGCAGGTCCCCAGGAACCGACCTTGTTGGTCGCCAGGTCATACGTGTAGGCCATGTTCGGGTTGCCGCCGCAGCCCTGCGCCGTATGTGTGTAGATGACATTGTTGACCAGATTGAGCGCGTACGGCTTGCCATTGGGCGGCATGAACTTCGCCGGCGGTTCTATCTCAGTGCCATCGGCGACATTCAGCCGCCGAAGTGTGCCATCCCAGGCTGCAGCATAGATCGTGTACTTGCCGGGGATACTTGTCGGCGCAATCGTGGGAGTGGCGGTAATGCCACCAGGGCAGAGGATGCCGCCTCCGCGACCCGGTGGTACCCAGGTCGTTTCAAAGTGTCTTTGCCAGAGCAGTTCGCCCCGATCGACATCGATCGCGTAGATGTTATCCGAGACGCCGGTGACGAAGGCGATCTGCTTCGGGCCTGTGTTCGTGTCGACGCGCCCGACCACGAGGACCGGAAGGAGCGAATGCATCTCCCGCGGCTTATTCTCAAGCCTCGTCTTCCAGAGCAGCCTTATATTCTGGACGTTGGCAGGCGTCAGGATGTCTTCGGCTTGTTGCCAGGCGGTTCGCTGCGCGTTGCCGCCATCTGTCAGCCAGTCCGCAGGTTTCCTGCCCTGGGCCAGGCGGCTCGGTGTCAGGCAGGCAATGACGCCAACCATGACGAAACCCGAGGCGATCACAAATCTACGATTTTCCACTCGGCAGACTCCCTTTTGTAGTTCATTGCGACGCGTGAAACCTATTCTTAGCCTGACCGAGTCGCAAAATCAATTGAGCGCGCGGCTCCGTGGCATCCTTTCGCTGTTCATATGGCCACCGCGTCTTGCGAGCCCCGATACAGCGAGATGATATAGTGCACTTGGGTAGCTGACCATACCATAGCTCACCAAAACAGGTCCAAATCATGGCCCCTCATCCAAGCGTACTGCGACAAAGTGGCGCTCTTACGATGCGTGTCAGGCTCCCCCAAGTCGATTGCGTGCCCACTAGTGCCTGCAACGTGACTTTCACGAGTGCCTGCGACTCACACGCCGCTTGTCGCCGCAGGCGACAAATTCAATAGCCGGTGGCAGCGCCACCGGAAGTAGCGAACACCATCGTCCCGACCCCGCAAGGGTCGAAGACACCAACGGCTCACCGCCAGCATTTGATCAGCTGATGAATCGTACGAAGGCCCTGCACCCCTGCTGGGGTCGGAATGCGGTTTGCGGTTCCCGGTGGCGCTGCCACCGGCTATTGAATTTGTCGCCTGGTACGACAAGCAGCATGCCCACAGTGCGTCGCACTCACTAGTGAAGCAAGTGATACCGACAACTGGGGAACGGGGAAGCAACAACGACAGACCCTTGTCACTCTATCGGTCGTGGGTCTGTCGGGCCCTTTTCTCCGAGTCGGTCAAATCTGTCCTTGACACAGCCGGATTGAAGCGTAAGCTGTCCGCAGTTCCGATAAATATTGGATGCACCGCAGCCCTTCCCCAGCCTGGGCGTCCACACTCACATTCCAGCCAAGTCGAGAATAGGAGACAGAAATGAAAATTAGATTGCGCAGGGCGATGTCACCACTCATCGCTTTCATCCTTATGCTTCTGATTCTGCCGGTCAATGGAGCACCAGAAGTTAGGCACTATGGGCCTTTCCCCAGCACGTCCCTGGATTCCGGAACTTGTGGAAATAACTGGGCGACGGATACGTTTGACCGGTTCTTCCATGTCCAAACCAGACCAAACTCGGATGGCACCTATACTGTCACTCAACAGTTCAAGAATGGCACGTTCCCAACCATTGGAGGACAGAGCCCTGGTGCCTGCGAGACCGACCTTGCCCCCGTCGGTAACGGCGGCACGCTCGCAGACGGCGTGACTGGGAAGATGCAGGGTTCCTTTTCCATCGTCGTCACCGGAGGGGTGTACAACCCCAATGCCGTTTGTACCACGGCCTCCTGCGGCACCACGGCAGGATTCGTAGCCACAGTTTTTGGCTTGTCACCAGCAGTCACTTATGACGTTCCCACTTTTCTGTTCCACTACAACGCGCGGAGCAACGGAGAGTGGAAGAACGCTTCAGACGATAGAGGCGGTAATCACGGCGATATCACGGGTACTCCATAGTCAACGAACGCAGTCAAAGGAGCGTAGCCGGTGAAACCGATCGCCCCGCGATACTCATCTTGTCGCGATTGCTCAAGGTCACCGCGAGCGTCGGCCTGACGTGCGCTGCTCGGAGAGCCGACAATTAGCCGTGCCAGTCTCTTCTGCATGGGCCGAGTCCGTCGCTCTTCGGGCTTGACGGGGAAGACGGTGCAGACCGCTCACAGAAAGGTGGCAATTTCTGAAAGCGACTTCTTTTTGATCTGGGGCACAGTGGCGTCATCGGCCGGATGACCCACGACGAGGACCAGATAAGGCTTCTCATTACTCGGACGGCCGAGGATCTTGCTTAGAAAACCCATCGGACTGGGAGTATGTGTCAGGGATACGAGCCCGGCGTGATGAATTGCAGCGATGAGCATGCCGGTCGCTATCCCAACAGATTCCTGGACGTAATAATTCTTGACCTTGCGACCGTCCGGTAGCCGTCCATAGCTCTGCGCGAAGACGACGATCAGGTATGGTGCGGTCTCGAGATACGGCTTGTTCTCGTCTGTGCCGAGAGGTGCGAGGGCGTCGAGCCACTCCTGTGGCGCCCGGCCGCGATAAAACTCTCGCTCCTCCTTCTCCGCAGCTTCCCGAATGCGACGTTTGACGGCCGGATCGCTGACGACGACAAAATGCCAAGGCTGCAGATTGGCGCCGCTGGGAGCGCTACCGGCAACACTCAGACAGTCCTCGATCACCTCGCGTGGGACACAGCGATCGGAGAAGTAGCGGAGTGTTCGTCTGCGAAGCATTTCATCGCGGAACGAAGCCGCGCGTTGCTTCATCTCCTCTGGTGAAAAACTGCCCAAAGGGGCGAAGGGAATAAAGACTGGGACGGGCATGGCGTAATTCCTTGGTCGATCTTGACGTTGCGATTGCTCACGTGCTACCGCAGCGGGCACTAAAGTGGGTCATCGCCGGTCCTGTCAGTACGCCCCGCGGTAGCGGGCGGGATGAAGCGCCGAGCGCCGCAAGGACTGTCCAAACTGCAAGCCCGGCGCGCGACTGCCGAAGCGAAGCAAATGATGTGAGAAGTCCCATCTCAGAAGCAAGGGATAGCTGCGGATGCGCCGGAATGTTCTTGCCGAATCTCCGTCTTAGAGTAAAGGCATGGTACAACATCTGCATAAATCTCCCACAGGGGGAATAGAAATCCTCGAAAAGACCCACCTTCTCGGTGATCAATCCGGGCGACTTGTGATAGTGTTCGCCGAGTTAGCGGACGGCTCTCGCGTACGCTTCCTGAGTCCGAGAGAGACCTCGGAGCTGAAGACACCCGCGCCACGTTGCTCCACCAATAGACGGCGCCACCTACGCGAAAGGAGAACCAGCGTCAACATGATCACTCCGTTGTCTTTCGGTCGATGTGCGTTGTGCGGTCAGAGGATGGCCAAACGGGCCGTCGCAAGGCACCTTAAGACCTGTGTACTCGATCACGCTCCGGCAACTGGCGGTCACGTCCCTCTGTTTCATTTACGTGTCGAGGAACGGCACCCGGGCCCCTATTGGCTCGACGTGGAGGTTAAGGGCGCATCGAAGCTCCTGCAGCTTGATCGATATCTTCGCGAGGTCTGGCTCGAGTGCT
>JANNRD010000562.1:0-4738 GCA_031401095.1 Acidobacteriota bacterium | reverse complement strand
GCGTCGTTCGCGTCGTTCGCGTGAGTCTTCTTTCTTCCTCCTCTCCAATTTAGGACACTACGTGTTGTCGCTGTGGTCCTTGTGGTCCTTGCTGCCCGCGACTGTTGACTTCGGCCTGCGAAGGCCTTAAAAGCTAACTGGTTCACGCAAACACTTAAGAGGAGGAAATTTGCTTGCCTCATAGTAGACGCAATCAAGCACGGTCGAGAAAGGGTGGGAGTCCGGCCCGCAGTATCCACAGCCCGAGCAAGGGTCTCAGCCGAAATCAACTCTTCGCGGTCCTTGGCGTTGCGGTTGTCCTTGCGGCGGTGGGAGCCTACATTCTTCTCCGCGGCGACGGATTCACAACCAATCCCTCTGGACTGAAATACAAGGACGAGGTAGTCGGTACCGGTGACAGCCCGACCGTGGGTAGCCAGGTCACCGTGCACTATACTGGCCGGCTCAAGGATGGGACGAAGTTTGACAGCTCTCTGGACCGGAATCAGCCATTTACCACCAAGATCGGGGTTGGCAGTGTTATCAAGGGATGGGATGAGGGGCTCATGACGATGAAGGTTGGCGGGAAGCGAAAGCTGGAGATTCCATCAGCACTTGGGTATGGCGCTGCCGGAAGCCCACCCACGATCCCGCCGAATTCGACGTTGCTCTTTGATGTCGAGCTGCTCAACGTCAAATAGCTACCTCTGACAGCTGCGTCCCCCTCAGTGCGGATCGGTGCATTCCACGATGTTGGCTGGAGCACATACGACGGTCGGGGAACAGAGCAGTCGATGATTGTCATATGGCTGGATAATCTTCGAGGCGAACACGGCCACTTCCAACACGTTTGAGGCTGAATGCCAGCCATCTCGACCGATCAATTGACGATTCGCTATGGAAGCTTCACTGCGATTGACCGAGTCAGCCTCTCGGTCGAGCCTGGGGAGATATTCGGTTTTCTCGGGCCGAATGGGTCGGGCAAGACGACGCTTATCAAGGCTCTCTGCGGCCTCATCACACCCGCTTCCGGCAAAGGGACAGTCCTCGGCTTCGATTGCGTCAAAGAGGCCAGCAAGATTCGCCAACTGGTCGGGTACATGTCGCAGAACTTCAGCCTCTATGGCGATCTGACTGCCAAAGAGAATCTCGAATTCTATGCCGGCGTTTATGGGCTGCGGGGCGAATACCAACGGCAGCGGATACGTGACGTCATCGATCTCACCCAACTGGAGCCGTATCTCGACCGCCGGGCTGCGAAGCTCTCGGGTGGCTGGAAGCAGAGGCTCGCGCTGGCCTGCGCGTTCATCCACGAGCCGAAGCTCATGTTTCTCGATGAGCCGACTGCGGGAATCGATCCGGTTGCGCGTCGTCATCTCTGGGACTTGCTTTTTCGCCTTTCCGGGAAGGGAATTACCTTTTTCGTGACGACTCACTACATGGACGAGGCAGAGAGATGCGGCCGTGTTGGTTATGTGTATGATGCGCAGCTGGTTGCGCTTGGGACACCGGAGGAATTGAAGTTGACTCCTGAAGTGTCACCCGTCGGAACGCGACGGATTGAGGTTTCGACTCAGCGAACCTCCTCCGCGCTTGCATTTCTCAACCGTCGACCGTACGTCCGCTCGGCGACGATCTTTGGTCAGAACATCCATCTGCTCATGGATGAGTCGGTGAGTCTCGAAGAGGTGCATCTTGAACTGGAACGCGAGGGATTTGCCGCTGCGGAGATGAGACCGATCGCTCCGTCGCTCGAAGATGTCTTTGTCGCGCTGACGAACACGATCAGTGCCCGGGTTGAAGCTCGGCGATGAGTGTCGAACCCAACATTGTTCCACCGCGTGGCCCGCTTGGCGGTCTCTGGCCGGTTCTGCGCAAGGAAGCGATACATATTCGCCGCGACCCAACGGCACTCTTCTTTACCGTCTTTATTCCGGTCGTTCAACTCTTCCTTCTCGGCTATGCGATCAATACGAACGTCCGCAATGTTAAGACAGTCGTCTTTGACCAGGCCCGGACACAGGAGAGCCGGCGTCTGCTCGACCGATTCTCCAACTCGGATGACTTTGAAATTGCGACGGAGGTGTCCTCAGACGCAGCGCTTAACAGCGAGATCGTTGCAGGTCGGGCGAAGGTCGGAATCAATATCCCCCCCGATTTCTCGCGACGCCTTCTCGCCGGTGAGACCGCCCAGGTCCTGGTTCTTGTCGACGGCTCGGATTCCATGGTTTCCGGTGAGACTTCCAATGTCGCCAACGCGATTGCGCTCCAGGATTCGCTCGAGCGGCTGCTGGCTGCCTCTGGCGGTCGCGTCTCGCTTCCCGTCGAAGTTCGACGCAAGATACTCTTCAACCCCGATTCGCGTTCACCGAATTTCTTCATCCCCGGAATGATCGTCATTCTGCTCCAGATGCTGACCGTCATGTTGACGGCTTTCGCGATCGTGCGGGAGCGTGAAAGAGGCACGATCGAGCAGCTCTTCATGACTCCGGTACGGCCACTTGGACTGATGGTGGGGAAGATGGTTCCTTATGCGGTTGTTGCCTTTGCTGAACTGTGCATCGTCCTCGCGATCATGCGCTGGGTGTTTGAGGTGCCGATCAACGGGAGCGTCACGCTCCTCTTGTTGATGACTTGTCCGTTCATCCTGACCATGCTTGGAATAGGCTTGCTCATCTCGACGCGAGCCAAGTCGCAACAGGCGGCGATTCAAATGACCTTTGGGACTCTCCTCCCCTCGATCTTTCTTTCCGGCTATATCTTCCCGATCGATTCGATGCCTCGCTATTTTCAGTGGATCAGCCGCCTCATCCCGGCAACATATTTGATCGAAGTGTCACGCGGGATCATCCTCCGCGGCGCGGGATTCCGTGACTTGTGGTTTCAGGCTGCTGTTCTAACCTCGATGGGTGTCTTTCTGATTCTGGTGAGTGCGATGAGGTTTAGAACCAAGGTGGGTTGAGACAGGCTCATTCTCAGTGTCTTCGTTGACACTTTGGCTTCAATGAAGGAGAAACTCGGTGCAGGACACTTCGCTCAAGAGAGTCAAACGCGCGTTGATCAGCGTCTCAGATAAGACGGGTCTCGTCGAATTTGCGGGAATCCTCGCGCGACACTCAATCGAAATACTCTCGACCGGAGGGACGGCCCGTCTGCTCCGCGATAACGGGATCGAGGTCCGCGATGTCGCTGATCTGACGGGTTTTCCTGAAATGCTGGATGGCCGTGTCAAGACTCTACATCCAAAGGTACACGGGGGTATTCTCGGCATCCGATCGGATGAGAAGCATGAAGCACAGATGCGTCAGCATGGGATCCTTCCGATCGACCTCGTCGTCGTCAACCTCTACCCCTTCCGTCAGACGATCGCCCAGCCTGACGTCACTCTCGATGACGCGATCGAGAATATCGATATTGGCGGACCCGCAATGATTCGTTCCGCGGCAAAGAACCATAACGATGTCGCCGTCGTCGTTGCACCGGCCGACTACGAGATGGTTGCTGCGCTGCTCGATGCACATTCGGGGAGTTTGCCGCAGGTGATTCGCTATCAGTTGGCGCTCTCTGCCTTTCGGCATACGTCAGCCTACGATCGCGATATCGCGGGCTTTCTGTGGTCGAGACATCCGGAGAATCCTGATCTCGCATTGGGCGAACCTGATTCAGAGACGAGCCAGCTTCCTGATGAGATCGAGCTCAATCTCAAGAAGATCTCCGGTCTGCGCTACGGCGAGAATCCTCATCAGCGGGCCGCGCTCTACCGTCTGCAGGATCACGTTGAACCCGGGGTCGCCACTGCTGAGCAGGTCCAGGGGAAGGAACTCTCCTATAACAACCTGATGGATGCGGACGCCGCATGGGAGCTGGTCATGGAACTCAGCCGGCTCTTCCTGCGGGAACGCATCGCGAGGGGGGCCGCCGATCCGCATGATCTTCCGTATGCGTGCGCGATCATCAAGCACACAAATCCATGTGGTGTCGGCGTCGCCAAAACGGCGCGCGCGGCTTTCCTCCGAGCGAAGGAGACAGACCCGGTTTCAGCGTTCGGAGGAATCATCGCTTTCTCCAAAGTGGTGGATGGTGATGCCGCGCGCGAGATTGCCGAGATGTTCGCGGAGGTAATCATTGCCGCCGAATTTACATCGGAGGCGAAGGAGGTGTTGGCCGCGAAGAAGAATCTTCGCGTGCTGAGCCTCGGACGTGCGCACCATTCATCGTCGCCGGTGCTGGAACTGCGGCGCATTGGCGGGGGAGGCGTGCTGGTCCAGGACCGGGATGCGGCCCTTTTTGATGATGACAAGCTAAGAACGGTTTCTGAACGAAAGCCCACGCCGACTGAGCTGCGGGGCTTGCACTTCGCCTGGGCGATCTGTAAACACGTCAAATCAAACGCGATCGTCTATGCGCGAGACGGGCAGTTGATTGGTGTCGGGGCGGGTCAGATGTCGCGGGTTGATTCGGTCAAGTTTGGAGCCCTCAAGGCGCAGTTGCCGCTCGAGGGGACTGTGCTCGCCTCGGACGCGTTCTTTCCGTTTCGGGACGGCGTGGACGAAGCAGCCAAGTTCGGTATCACGGCAATCATTCAGCCGGGTGGTTCAGTGCGAGACAAGGAAGTGATCGCCGCGGCCAATGAACTCGGGCTCGCGATGATCTTTACGGGGATGCGGCATTTTAAGCATTGATCAAGACGAGAAGTCTCTGTTGCAACCACGCCTTCAGTGGCGAGCTTTAGGGAATACCATGTCCGAGATCGTGCAAC
>JANNRD010000561.1:0-3410 GCA_031401095.1 Acidobacteriota bacterium | reverse complement strand
GCGTCGTTCGCGTCGTTCGCGTGAGTCTTCTTTCTTCCTCCTCTCCAATTTAGGACACTGCCCACCCTTTCCGGCTACTGACATGAAGGCGAAGTTATTGTAAACTCAGGGTTTCATATTT
Organism: Acidobacteriota bacterium; assembly: GCA_031401095.1. Taxonomy (GTDB): domain Bacteria; phylum Acidobacteriota; class Blastocatellia; order RBC074; family RBC074; genus JANNRD01. The sequence goes on along the minus strand of JANNRD010000561.1, from coordinate 3,289 downwards.
CCGCAGTGGGAGAGGGTCATGAATTCGGGCAAAAAGTTTCGCGCCGTGGTTGCAGGTGCTACCGGGTATTCGGGTCGCGAACTAATCAGGCTCCTGCTTGGTCATCCGCAAATCAAACTCAGTGGTGCTTTTGCCTCGCCACAGAGCGCCGACACTCGGTTAACAGAGATACATCCGCAACTCAATGGGATGACCGATCTTGTCTGCCGCGGATTCGACGAAGGCCTGGTACGCGCGCTTGAACCGGATCTCGTTTTCCTCGCAACGCCGAATGAGTTTTCTCACGAGATCGTCCCGGTCCTGCTTGGCTCTGCCGCCGTCGTCGTCGATATCTCCGGCGCATTCCGCCTGCGCGACTCAATGCTCTACCCCAGGTACTACGGTTTCGAGCACACCCAACCCAGCTTGCTCGGGCAGGCCGTCTACGGACTGACAGAATTCGCTCGAGAGGAATTGCGCGGAGCAAAGCTGATTGCAAATCCGGGTTGCTATCCGACCTCCGTGCTTGTCCCTCTGCGGCCGCTGGTCGATGCCGGCGCCCTGGTCGCGGATCGATCGATCATCTGCGACTCCAAGTCCGGAGTCACTGGTGCAGGTAAGACCCCGAACTCGACCACCCACTTCTCTGAGGTGACGGAGAGCTTGAGGGCTTACAACCTCTTCGTCCATCGCCATACACCCGAGATGGCCCAGGGCCTGGGTCTCGCAAACGACCCGGCCGCCCTCGTTTTCACAGCACACTTATTGCCAATCAATCGCGGGATTCTGTCGACGATCTACGTCGAGCTGAGGAAAGGTGTGACGCGCAAGGATGTGCTTGCCATTTGGCGAGAGAGATTTGTTGATAGTCCGTTTGTGCGCATTTTTGACGACAAGCAGTTACCCGAGATCAAGTTTGTCGCCAATACGCCATTTGCGGATATCGGAGTGGAGGTCGACGAGAAATCGGGGAGGGCAATCATCGTTTCGGCGATCGACAATCTGCTCAAAGGAGCCGCGAGCCAGGCGCTGCAAAATGCCAATATCGCTCTCGGTCTGGATGAGAGAGCGGGGATGGGGTCGGGTTTCTAGTCTATGTCGAGAGTAGTCATCAAGCTCGGTGGGAGCACGCTGACCGATTCTCAGGCTCGGCACGCCTTGATTGCGCAGATCGCCGAGCTGAAGCACGCCGGGGCGGACATGGTTCTTGTCCATGGCGGGGGGAGTCAGATCGCCTCGATGCTTGGCCGCTTGCAAATCGCGTCACAATTTCACGACGGCCTGCGCATCACCGACCGCGACACGCGCGATGTGGCTCAGATGGTGCTTGCGGGCAAGATCGGCAAGGATCTGGTCGCGGAGCTTGGCCGCGAGGGTGTTCGCTCGGCGAGTCTCGCTGGAGGTGACGGGCTGAGCTTTCTCGCCGAGCGTATGACCGCAGACGACGGCACCGATTTGGGGTATGTCGGCCGCGTAGTCAGCGGCCATTCTGAGGTCATTGACGCGCTGGTCGCAATCGGAGTTGTTCCGATCGTGGCGTGCGTCGCGCTTGGAGCTAGTGATTGGGAGTACTACAACATCAACGGTGACCAGATGGCGGCTGGCGTTGCAGCCGTCTGTCGGGCGTCGCAGTTGGTATTTGTGACTGATGTTGGTGCGGTTCGCGACGGCGACGGACGCGATATTTCTTCACTCGATGCTGAGACAATCAGCTATCTTCTCTCTGCCGGGATTGCCAGCGGGGGGATGCGTCCAAAGCTGCGCGCCTGTCTTGAGGCACTCAACTCCGGTGTCGAACGGATCAGCATCGTCGGAGGCAGTGACGCTCGCAGCCTGGTGCGAGCGGTCGCGGGCGAAGATATCGGCACTGTCCTGACCCGCGTTAAGAAAACGTCGGCTTCCATGGAACAGCCGACAAATCACTGCGCATGAGGTAGTGTCAAGAGTCCTTATTGATACGGCGAAGAAACAGGGGATACGGAAGGGAAGATGGAAGCACAAGCACAGATTGAAGACCGGAAGAGCTTTGAGCCGAGCCTTGAGTCGATTCGAGATGTTGAGGCTCGATACCTCCTCCACACTTATGCACGCTCGCCAGTACTCTTTGTCCGCGGAAAGGCCTGCACGCTTTTTGACGACAAGGGCAAGGCCTATCTCGATTTCATATCGGGAATTGGGGTTAACGTTCTAGGCTATGATCATCCTCGCATCCGCCGGGTGCTGCGGGAAGCCTCGAAGCTGATGCACACGTCGAATCTCTACTATCATCCGTATCAGGGTCCGCTGGCGGAGCGTCTCGCCACTGCTTCCGGGATGTCTCGCGTTTTCTTCAGCAATACCGGGAGCGAGTCCATCGAAGGGGCGCTCAAATTGGCCCGCGCCTGGCAAAGACGACACGGGCGGGAGAACAAGACAGAGTTCATAGCCCTCGAGAACTCCTTCCACGGCCGAACCATGGGCGCACTCTCGATCACGGCCCAGGAGAAGTACCGATTGCCGTTTGAGCCACTGGTACCGGGGGTTCGGTTCATCGACCCGCAGGATTCGGCTGACGACTTTGCCGCAGCTCGTGCCGCCGTTAATGAGCGAACAGCGGCCGTAGTGATCGAGACGATCCAGGGGGAGTCAGGTGTGCGTCCGATCGGAGGCGCTTTTCTGGCCGCGATCCGCGAAGCGTGCGACCGGGTTGATGCGTTGCTCATTTTGGATGAAGTGCAGTGCGGGCTTGGACGAACTGGAAAGACCTTTGCGTTCGAGCATACGGCGGCGCGGCCGGACATTCTCTGTGTCGCGAAGCCGCTTGGTCTGGGTGTGCCGCTGGGTGCGTTTCTCGCGGCGGAGCGGGTGACAGATGGTCTGCAGCCTGGGGATCATGGTTCGACATTTGGTGGCGGGCCGCTCGCGTGCCGACTCAGTCTTGAGTTTCTCGAGATGCTTGACGAGGGTGATCTGCTGCAGCGAGTCAATGAAGTTGGCTCCTACTTCAAACGCGAGCTCGGGAAACTCAAACGGCGCCACGCGCACTTGATCTTGGAAGTGCGCGGCATCGGGCTCATTCTTGGTCTGGAGCTGAGTTTCTCGGGGAAGAGTGTTGCGGCAAAGATGCTCGAGCGCGGCTTTGTCATGAATTGTACTCACGACACAGTTTTGCGCTTCCTGCCTCCCTACATCATTCGCAAGTCGGAGGTCCGGACAATGATGGCGGCTCTCGAATAGACGATCCTCGAGGATTGCACTCGCACGACTCTCTGATTGAGAGGAGACGGGTTGGAGGGAATGGAGCAGGAACGAAAAATGGAGATTCGCCGGG
>JANNRD010000560.1:0-8123 GCA_031401095.1 Acidobacteriota bacterium | reverse complement strand
GCCTTCGAGCGTTCCCACGATGATATCTCCCGATGGTTTCCCAAAAGGAGTGTCAATCGTCGCTGGCCGTATCTCAGTCAGACCCGCCATCTGATAGAGGCCGCTGCCACCGATAATTCCGATCGTCGCCTTTTCCATTCCTGTGGCACGCTCAGTCTATTGTGGTGTGATGATCCGACCTGAACCAGTACTAGGCGGAAGGCCGCCCTCCTTCTTGAGCCCCGCAACGCTGACGTTGAAGTCTTCGACTGCTTTGACCGGATACTGAAGCGAGACGTCTTCCATCGCTCGTTTGATTTTCTTCTGAGCGAGCATCTGGTCTACCCCTTCGGCCTCCTGCGTGCTGAGATAGATGTGCCGTGCCTTGACCTCCTCCTGCGGGCCCGTCGGCGCCGCCGGTTTGACGGGCTGACCTGGCGGGGTGGCACCCGGATCCGCAGGCTTCGGTGCCGGTTCCGGTTTGCTCATGCGGCGATCATCGAGTTTGATGATGTGAAATCCAAACCGAGTCTTAACGAGATCGCTGGTCTGACCCTTTTGCAGGCCGAAGGCGACTTTCTCGAAGTCGGGATCCATTTTGCCCTTTGCAAACCAGCCAAGGTCGCCCCCCTGTTCGCGCGTCGCGTCTTCGTTGAATTGCGAAGCGAGGGTATTGAAATCCTCGCCTTTCTTCAGCCGCGCCAGCAACTCTTCGGCCTTCTGCTTGATCTTCTCGGCATCCGCTTCAGGATGCTCCTCAAGGTACTTCTTCATCTCCTCCGGTGCAGGAGTGAGCTTCTTCTGAAGTTCGTTGGTGTAGAGTTCGGCAAGTAGGTTGGCGCGGCGAAACTTGAGCAAGAGTTTTACGCCTGGATCCTTTTCTAGCCCGCTTTCGCGCGCCTTGGTACCGCGGACCCGCATTTCGCCCCACTGGCCCTTCATCATTTCGACCTGTTCCGGTGTTGGACCTTCCTTTTGTCCCTCACTAATCATCTTCAGATCAGCTTCGAATTCCTTCCCATGGGCCGCGACAAAGGCTTTGCCCTCGTCCTCAGCATACTTGATCTCAAGATTGCGTTTCTGAGATTCCTGGATGAGTAGATAATCGGCAAGAATTGCCATCCTCTGCTTGAAGGTCTCGCCCTTATCCAATCCTTCAGCCTGCGCCGCCTGAGCGAGAGAGAACATCTGCTTGAACTGCGTGATCATCGCTTTTCGCTGGGCCTCATTCTGAGCCAGCACGCGTTTCTCCTGGTCAGACTGGTTCTCAACCAGAGCTGCCAGGTCCGCTGCGGTGAGAGCATCGTAGGAGTCCGATTTCCAGAGTCCGCATGCCTGCCCTCCGATAATCGCAAGACCGGCGATCACTCCGATGAGGATCGTTGTGATCAGTTTCAAGTTCGCTTTCAATGTTCTCTCCTTCATCTAATTGCCTCGGCTTGACTCGTGGCTTCCTTGTTGAACCAGCTCAACGAGGACACCACCCGTACTTGCCGGATGAATAAACGCGACCAGAGAGCCGCCAACGCCCCGCCGCGGCCGTTTGTCGATCAGCTGGATTCCACGCAGGCTCAGCTTTTCGAGCATCTCCGCAATATCGGAAACTTCGACACAGACGTGATGAATCCCCGGGCCGCGCTTTGAAACAAACTTGCCGACAGGAGTCTCTGCACCCGTCGGCTCGAGAAGTTCGATCCGGCTCTCGCCGACGAGAAGCATTGCAGTTCTGACGCCCTGATCATCAACGATCTCAATGTCAGCGAGGTCGAGACCCAGCCCGTCACGCCAAAACGTGAGTGAGTACTCCAGGGAACTGACAGCGACCCCGAGGTGTTGAATCCTGGTCACCGAAGCTTCGCTCGGCTTAAGCGCAACATCCTTCTCGAACTGCACCCTCTCGATAAGCTCTTCGACAACCGAATATGGGTCCCGCTCGCGGGCTGTGACGCTCGCCGCCATCTCAGCCAGCTGACCCGCCGGAATGCCCTCGCGAATCACGCGGTTGAGCAATGCTTCTCGTAACAGTTCAAGCAGACGGCTCTCAACAATGCTCGCCTGGCGTTCATGTGCTGCCGGTTGATCGCGACGGTAGTCGGCGAACTGTTCAATTGCCGAAACGAGATCAGTGACGCCACGATCCTCGATCGCGACTGTGCGCACGATCGGCGGGTTCCAACCATCCGGCCGTGACGACATTTCAAGCAGCGAGATCAATTCGCGCTCTGTTCGCTCAACACCCGCGCGTTCCGCTTTGTTGATGACAAACACGTCGCCGATCTCCATAATGCCCGCCTTTATGGCCTGGATGTCATCACCCATCCCAGGAACGAGCACCAATACGGAGACGTCGGCGGCCTTCACTATCTCAACCTCGTCCTGTCCGACCCCGACGGTTTCAACCAGGATTCTATCGTACCCGGCAGCATCCAAAACCGCAACCGCATCAACTGTTGAGCGCGCCAAGCCTCCGAGATTCCCCCGCGTCGCCATCGACCTGATAAAGACTTGCGGATCATTGGCAAATCCCTGCATCCGAATGCGATCGCCAAGCAACGCCCCTCCAGAGAAGGGGCTCGACGGGTCAACCGCGATCACCCCGACGCTCTTCCCCTGCTCGCGATAGTGAAATACGAGCCGGTCAACGAGGGAAGACTTTCCGGCGCCGGGCGCACCTGTGATCCCAACAGTCAGAGCCTTTCCAGTGTGGGGGAAGAGAGATCGCAGGAGGGAGCGTCCGGCGACCGTTTCGTTCTCAATGGAGGTGATTGCGCGTGCAACGGCGCGCAGGTCGCGAGCGAGGATGCGGTCGACCAGTGTTTTGGCAGCAATCATCGGTTGTGCTTCATCAAGCGTCAGGACAGCGCAATGCGCAGGCACCCCTTCTTCCTTTGAAGCAATAATATAGCCCGAAACTCCCGCAAATTCCAAGCAACCTCTTTGCAATGCTGGTTTAACGCATAGTCGCAAAAGGGGGGGCGGGGAATTGGTGCCCTTCCTTGCGCCTTTGCGATCTCTGCGTCCCTGCGTCAAAAACCTGCTCTCGAATGGCGGCTTCCTTCCCAAACTGAGCTGCGAACTGTCAGCCCATACGGTTAAGGATCGACAGAGCATATAATGGACCCGATCGAAAACCGGCGATGAGGCGGAGGAGGCGACAAAGGCATGGACTGGCTTTCAACACTTGGAATGGCGATGGGCTCGGCGTGGATGTCCGGTGTCAACCTCTACGCGACGGTCGTAACTCTCGGTCTGCTTCAGAGATTCCACTTTGTGACGCTTCCCGGCGACTTGGGGATGGTAGGGAATTGGTGGGTGATTGGGTTTGCCGGCGGACTCTATCTTATCGAGTTTGTAGCCGACAAGATTCCCGCGGTGGACTCCGTCTGGGACGCGATTCACACATTCATCCGGGTGCCCGCGGGAGCGATTCTCGCCGCCTCTGCCTTTGCCGCATTCGACCCCTCCGTGCGGTTGATTGCGCTTTTGGTCGGCGGTGGTGTGGCGCTCAGCTCTCACGGGACAAAGGCAGCAACACGACTTGCGGCAAACACGAGTCCGGAACCAATCTCCAATATCGCGCTCAGCCTGACGGAAGACGTAGTGACGGTCGGTTCGGCGATTCTCATGGTGTTTCATCCGGTCGTCATCCTCGTGCTTGTCATCATGTTTGTCCTCGTCGCGATCTGGCTGGTACCAAGGATAGTCCGGGCTCTGGGCCGGGTCCTACGAACTGGCCGCGCATTCTTTGGGCTGGAGGGTGGTTGAGGTGCGAATTAGTCGTCGGCATGTGATGCTCGTGCTCGCTGTTCTTTCGCTGAGTCTGCCGGTCGCGGCCCAGAGCACAGCGCGATCGCCCAGGACGGCGGTGATCACTTTCTTTAGTCGCCTCAAGACGGGACAGTACGATGTCCTGTACGACCAGTTGCCAAGTCAGATTCAGCAACAGGCCTCTCGGGAGCAGACGGTCCGGAGTCTCAAGCGACTGGGTGCCTTCATCGTTATGGAGCGCATGGAGGTTGGGCGGCTTCAGCAACGTGGAAACTTCGCCGTCATCGACACAATCATCTATGGGCGGCTCAGCAGACCGATGAAGCTCCAGGGCGAAGAAATTGTCGAGGGCCGGATGACCATCCAGCAGTACCTCATCAAAGAGGGCAAGGAATGGCGCGTCATTACCGCGGATGACAGGACGCGCGCTTTCTTCCTGCGTCAGAACCCGGAGTTTAGTCGCGGCTTCACACTCGCGTCACCGCAGTTTGCGTACAAGAGAGGCAGTATCTGGCAACCTCTTCTCGGGAGGGCAACCGACGAGACGGGGAGTCACGGAAGCCGTTAAGATGGCTTCGTCGGGTTCACCCGGACCCGCTCAACTCAGCGTCCGAGGTGCCACCGGCTATCGAATTTGTCGCTTGCCGCGACAACTTCGCGACATCCGGCGTTACTCAATCGCCGTTCCAGCCTCGAACAGGTGCAACACGCCTTGAGACCTGGTGCAAGGTGAAGCGCCCGTTGACAATCAGGGGCTTTTCAGCTTCCCCGGTCCCCAGAGAGCTCTCCCCGGTTTCGACCCGGTGTGTTCACCGTCTTTGAGCACCTGTACGCCGTTGACGAAGACATCGTTGACGCCGACCGCAAATTGATGAGGCTTTTCGAAGGTCGCCAGGTCGGCGATCTTCGCCGGATCGAAGACCACCACATCAGCGAAAAAACCCTTCCTGATAAACCCCCGATTCTGCAAACCGAGATTCGTAGCCGGCAAGCCCGTGAGCCTTCGCACCGCTTCCGCCAGCGATATCACCCGCTCATCGCGGACGTACTTGCCAAGCAGGCGAGCGAAGTTCCCGTATGCCCGCGGATGCGTCGAAGACTTGAGAAAGACTCCCTCCGGCGTCATCGAGCCGGCATCCGACCCGAATGAGACCCACGGCAAGCGAATCTGCTTCCGGATATTCTCCTCGGACATCATGAAGTAGACGGTTCCAACTCGAGACCGATCCTCGAGCACCAGATCCATGATCGTCTCGACCGGGTCCTGGTTCCGAATGCGAGCAACCTCGCCCAGCGTCTTCCCCGTCAGCGGTTTGAGCTTCTCATTCTTAAACCCAACCAGAAGCACCCGCTCAGCCGAACCCGCTGCCAGATAAAGATTCTCCCAAGCATCAGTCGGTGTCCGGACCGCTTCAGCAATCTTCTTTCGCGTCTCAGGATTCTGGAGTCGCTTGAAGAGAGCCTCGTAACCTCCATCGAGGGCCCACGGTGGCATCGCCGCATCAAGCCCGGTCGAACCAGCCGGGTAGGTGTACATGTCAGCGGTGATCTTCAGTCCACTGCGCCGTGCCTTCTCAACTATCGCGATCACCCGATCCATCTTCGCCAGATTTCCTTCTCCGGCCGCTTTGAGATGATAGATCTCGGCGGGTAGCGCTGCTTCACGGCTGATGCGAATCAGCTCCTCAACCGCTTCGACCAGGCGATTGCCTTCGCTTCGCATATGCGAGATGTACTTGCCCTGATACCGGGACGCGACCTTGCAAAGCTCGATCAGCTCCTCGGTGGAAGCGTAGAAAGCGGGTGCATAGATGAGCGACGAGCCGATACCCAACGCTCCTGCCTCCATTTCCTTGCGAACCAACTCGCGCATCTGGCTGAGCTGGTCGGGTGTCGCCCGCTTGTCTTCAAGCCCGACGGCATATTCGCGAATCGTTGTCGCGCCGATAAAAGACGCCACGTTTGGGGAGACGCCCCGTTTTTCGAGAAACCTCAGATACTCGGCGAGAGTTGTCCACGTGATTTCGTATTTAATATCTCCCTGGTCCGCCTGCCGCCGGCGCTTCATCTCATCACTCAGCGGCCCCATGGAATCGCCCTCACCGAAGATCTCAGTTGTGACACCCTGCCTGATGTCACCCTGCGATCGCCCGTCGACAACCAAATCGTCAACGGCCCACGAGAGCATGTTGATGAATCCGGGTGCGACCGCAAGACCCTTCGCATCGACGATCACCTTCGCGCCGGCATTCTTCAAATTGCCGAGATAGGCGATTCGATCCCCACGAATCCCGACATCGACTCGTCGCGGCGACCCACCCGTTCCGTCATAGACAATGCCATTTCGGATGACCACATCGTAGCTGGCGGCAGACGAGGTCTGTCTCCCAATTGATGTGACAGCCGTGAGAATGAAAATGAGGATCAGAGTGAGACGATATCGCATGCTAAAAGCTCCACGAAAACAAACCGTTGAAGGGACTTCCTGGTTAGACCACAGGTGACGGGAGTTGAGGTGTCTCGGCGAGCGATCGCCATTCTGCACTAAACTCGACGATACCGTGAACAACGCGATCGGTCACGACATCGAACTGATACATCTGGTTGTGGATATCGGCCGGATCGCGCCAACCGGGTGCCCCGTTTTCGGTGTAGGCCTTGAGTGTCAGGAAATAGACATTGAGCGGGAGGTCGAGACGCTCGAGATTGAGTTCGACCGCGCCCTCTCCCCGTGCGACTGGAAGTGTCGCCTCGTGCGTATCGAAGTTGTTGATGCTTCCGATAAAGACGCCATCAAACCGGTGAATGTCGACAGCGAAGACGGGCGCCTCAAAGTCATCCTCAGCGACGAACTCAATGCGCAGTGTGAGAGGTTGGCCGCTCCGAACGATCCACGTCTTCTCACCGGCTTCATTGAAGATCTGGACGCTCGTGAATCTGATTCGTCCGTTGCCCCAGCGGGAACCCGTCAGCCGCAGGCTGCGGATAATCTCTTCATTCTCACGCGACCGAATCCCGCCAGACTCGGCAGTCATCTTTAGTCGATTATCCTCGAGCTGCATACAGAATGCCTGGTATGCGGTGACAACCTCGCGAGCCGGCCCGCAGACGGCCACCTTGCCCTCCTCCAACCAAAGCGCTCTCGAACAGAATCGCTGCACCAGCTGCGGATCGTGCGACACAAACAGAACTGTTTTACCCGCCTTGCGAAAATACTCCATCCGATCCACCGATTTGCGCTGGAAGTAGACGTCCCCGACGGCAAGGGCTTCGTCAACGATCAGGACATCGGGATCAACGTGAATTGCCGAGGCAAATGCGAGACGCATGAGCATTCCGGTCGAAAACGTTTTCACCGGCTGATCGACAAATTGCTCGAGTTCCGCAAACTGAACGATGACGTCCAGGCGGCGCTTCATTTCGTCTTCGCTGAACCCGAGGATCTGTCCACTGAGGAGAATATTCTCACGACCCGTGTACTCCGGGTTGAAGCCGCTGCCCAGCTCCAGCAACGCCGTCACCCGGCCCTCGACTCTGACGTCGCCAGTTGTCGGCTTCATGATTCCGGCGATGATCTGAAGCAGCGTTGTTTTCCCGGCACCATTGCGACCAATGACGCCAACCGCCTCACCGCGCGCGACCTCGAGGCTGACGTCTTCAAGCGCCCAGAAATCGCGGTGAAACTTCCTCCGCCCGCGAAGCAGTATCTCCTTCAGGCGCCCCGATGGGTTCTCGTAGATGCGATACAACTTTGAGACGTTGCGAACGGAAATCATGATTGAGGGCTCATTGGTTGAGAAGGTGGCGCACGCAGTGACGCACCTCCAGACGGGAGGGATTCTACCACTTCCCGATTGGCTTGCGCTCAGTCATAGATCAGGTCGGGAAAACGGTCGATCTGCTCGCTGAGCTTGCGGCCGACGGCAAAGATGTTGTCTCCGCGAAGGTTCCGCGGGACACCGGTGTGGTCAAGCCACTTGAGGAAATTCCCGTCGGTCTCGTGCCAGAGATCCTCGGTCCAAAGTTTGATCACCTTGAACCCCGCGGATTCGAGTACCAGCCTGACGTCCTTTGGCGTGTACTCACGGCTATGCCGGTCAGCACGGCTTCTGGTGTTGTACGAGCCGTAGATGTATGGGCTGCTACCCGCCATCGCTTCCCTGATGCTGAAGGCGCTCGCGATGTTGGGAGTTGTCAGGATCACGAGACCGCCCCATTTGAGCACGCGATTCAGCTCGAGAAGCATATGCATCGGATCCTCACTCAAATGCTCGATCAGTTCGCAACAGAGCGCGACATCGAAATATTCACTCTCGAAGGGAAAGCGATCGCGTTCGACATCGACGTTCTGCATCGGGAATGAAAGCTCGAGACCG
>JANNRD010000559.1:0-9710 GCA_031401095.1 Acidobacteriota bacterium | reverse complement strand
GCAGCCGGTCAGCGAGCTTGACCAGGACAACCCGGATATCGTCGACCATGGCAAGAACCATCTTGCGCAGATTCTCGGCCTGAGCTTCCTCTTTAGAGAGCTTCCCAAGGTTGCTGATCTTGGTCACTCCATCGACAAGATGGGCGACTTCCGGACCAAAATACTCGCGGATCGTCTCGAGTGTCACGAGGGTGTCCTCGACGACATCGTGCAGTAGTCCGGTACTGACCGTCACGACGTCAAGCTTGAGATCGGCTAGAATTTGTGCAACCGAGAGCGGATGGATCAGATATGGTTCGCCCGAGGCCCGCACCTGCTCCTTGTGTTCTTTAGCCGAGAAGAGATAAGCCCGTCTGAGCAGGTTGAGGTCCGCGTCCGGATGGAAGCGTTCTACCGTCGCGACAACATCTTCAATGCGAATCATCGAGACCTATTATAGCAGGGGCATTCGGGATCGGCAGGTCTGCCCTGATCGGGTAGGAGGGAGCCTCGCGGCTCCCGTCCTCCCACACCACCGGACGTACGGTTCCGTATCCGGCGGTTCGTTAAGTGCTCTGGAGTCGTCTCAGTTGACTCGGCAGTGAGACAAGTCCCATTCGATCAAAGAAAGACTTCGGGAAGGCTTCGTTCATGTGCGATGCCCCGGCATTCCACCAGGGACCGCGTCCGTTGGTTGCGGACTTCCACGCCCTCACCTTCTCAAGCCCGCGCCTCATCAGTGCTTTCGCACGAGTAAAGTTCCGTTTCCACTGACGCCATAACAAGCAGCGCAGCTTGCGCCGCAGCCAGCCGTCCAGTTCTTCAAAGATGCCTTTCACCTCTGCCAGCCGGAAGTAGTTCACCCAACCGCGCAGTACCGGTGTCAGTTCTTCAATGAACCGTTGGAGACTTCTCCCTCGACCCGCACGAAATAGCGCACGGAGCTTAACCTTGAGGCGTTGGATGGATGCATCGGCCACCTTTAGTCGTGGTTGTTTGTGCCACGTCATCGAGTAGCCGAGGAATTTCCTCTGCCACGGTCTTGCTACCGCGCTCTTTTCGGCATTGACCCGCAAGCGAAGTCGCTGACTTAGGAAGCTGGTCACCGACTTGATTACTCGTTCTCCAGCCGCTCGTGATCGCACGTAGATATTGCAATCATCTGCGTACCGGCAGAACTTGTGCCCTCGTCGTTCCAGTTCTTTGTCCAGCTCATCGAGCAGAATGTTGGACAATAGTGGTGACAGCGGCCCGCCTTGTGGAGTCCCCTCCACTCGTGGACTCACCACTCCTTCCGACATTAACCCTGCTTGCAGGTACCGCCGGATCAAACCCAGTACTCGTTTGTCCCCTACTTTGCGTGCCACCCGTGACATTAGGATGTCGTGATTGACGCGGTCAAAGAACTTCTCCAAATCGATATCTACTACCCAGCGCCGTCCTTCGGTCACATATTGGCGGGCTTGTTTGACCGCCTGATGCGCACTCCGTCCGGCGCGGAAGCCGTAGCTCGATTCCGAAAAGTCAGGATCAAACAGTGGGCTTAAGACCTGATGTAACGCTTGCTGAATCAGTCGATCCACCACCGTCGGAATGCCCAATTGTCGCACTCCGTGCCCTCCCGGTTTGGGAATCTCTACTCCCAACACCGGCTGTGGCTGGTATCGCCCGCTCAGCAGTTCTTCTTTGATGTACACCCAGTGCTTCTGGAGATGGGCCTTCAGTTGCTCGACCGTCATCCTATCGACGCCCGCTGCTCCTTTGTTGCTCATCACCCGCTGATATGCACTGAGCAGGTTCTCGCGTGCGACCACTGCCTCCATCATCTGCTCCGACTCAGACCTGGATTGCTCTCTCCTTGCCGCGACGCTTGACGCACCCGTCCCTTCTTCTTGCTGCTTCCGGCGGCTACCGTCCGGGCGGGTCTCGGGCATGTTATCCCTCGGTTCTGCGCTCTCCGCGTCGTCGAAATTCAAGTTCCAGCTCGTCACTTATCGTTCGGGCCTTCAGTCCGGTCGCAGGACCTACTATGCCCTCTGCTGACTTCTGTCACCTCTTCCCATCACCTCTCGATGACGGTAGCTCAAGGCAAGATGACAGACCTCCCCGGGTAATGCGCACTCACCTTCCCGCTTATGCCCGCCACATCTACACCCAAGCTTTCCGTACAGGTATTGGACTTTGAAGATACGTGCCTTCTCATCCAGCTTGACTGCCTCGTATGTGGTTTCTGTTCGTCGGGCCAGCGTTTTGCCTGCGGCTTCCTTCAGATTCCACCTCGCGATGGACACCCTTGCCGTCCGGCTAACGATTCCCCCTGTCGGGTTCGTAGGAGACTTTCACTCCCAAGTGAGTGCGCCCTGCCGGGCGCACACGGAACAAACGGAACGGATTGGGTTATGCCCGATCTCATTCCGTTTGTTCCGTTCCTTCCGTCTGTTCCGTTATCTCTCCGTCGCTGGCTTTAGTGTAAAGACGATAAAGTCCGCGCGCTTGCGGTAATCATTGGGATTCAAGACATCGAGATCGCTGACGGGAATGATGGTCACGACGCTGATAGCTGTCTTTGGGAGCCGCTGCCTGACTCGCGACGCGGTTCCAAGACGATAGTCGCTGTGAAACGCTCCGTTGAAGTGGACCGTCAATGGCGACGACGACGACACGCCCTCCTGACGGGGCATCCCCTGATAGACGTTCGCGATCGCCTCGGCCATGGTTTCGTCCTTGATGCACTGGGCGAAATAGAGTCGTTCAATCATCTGCCGCCGCTCGCTCTCTGCCGCCTTGGTCTGGACTGGGGAATCTGCCGTCCCGGTTGTGCTGGGTCCTGGATGCTCGCTCATCGACTCTGCGAAGCGCTTGTAATAATCATCGATTGGACACTGGATCTGTCGAGCAACGAGCGCGCGCTCCTCTGATGGCAGCACATCAATGGCGGCGATCCCCTTCTTGGCCACCTGGGAGGCGTACCGGCGCGGGACATTCCCGGCGATGATCGGCCATTTGTGAGCGCGAGCGAACTCCAGCAGCGGCCGGTAGTCGCTGACATAGCGGGGCCACGGTCGCGAAGCCTTGAGAAAGTCCTCCTCCGAGAGACGCGCTGCGACGTAGTCATCGAGTACCGGTTGAACATCGCGTTCGAACATCTCGAGGGCGAGAACCATCCGTGAGCGGCGTCTGGACAGTCCTTCGAGAATAGCGCGTTCGAGGCGGTGGGTGTTCGGATCGTCGTGCTGCTCACCGACGAAGACGACATCTGCTCGAGACAGTTCGACGAGCATCGCTTCGAAATCGCTGAAGCGTTTCTCGCGCGAATCGTAAACCCGCTGCGGAGTGTAGCCCGAAGTCCCGTGCGGAGAATTCTGCGCCTGGGTGACTGAAAACCCCAGTGCAATTACAACTATTAAGAGTGAGAGGTTCATGCGCGACATGCGTGCAGTATAAACCGGTGGTGGTGATTTCAAAACAATCACGGAAAAAGGTGACCAAGAGGGACGACAGGAATTGGGACCACAATCAACAAAGGAACAGCAGCCCAAACTTCCGGGACTGAGAATGGACTGCTGGAAACGAACATGAATAGGTGGTTAAGATCGGTCTTTCCGCAGACAAGCCTTTTCACTCAGTCGAGGCTCGGAGTGAAGGATCACAGGGCGTTGGGAGAGTGGGGTGAGCGGATGGCGGCGCGCTACCTGCAACGGGCTGGTTTTCGCCTGGTCATGAGGAACTTCACGGCCCCCGTCGGGCACCGTCGCGACGGGCGTCTGGTGACAGGAGAGATCGACATCATCGCCTATGATGAGTCGACTGCCATCCCGGTCCTGGCTTTTGTCGAGGTCAAGACGCGATCGAGCGATGCGATAGCGACACCGGAAGCGGCTGTTGACCGGCGTAAACGGCGACAGATCGTCCGGACGGCGCAGATCTATCGGCGACTGCTACGAGTCTGGGACGAGCCCTATCGATATGATGTCCTCACGATCCTGGCGCGTCCTGGGGAGAAGGCGGAACTGACCTTGCGGCGGGGGTATTTTGACGATGCGGGCGCGGGTCGGCGCTCGGGGCGCGAAGCGCCTGGACCAGTCTGAGGATTAGTCTAAGCGTTGACAAAACAGCGAATGTCGGGCTAAATAGGCTTTCACCAGCGGGAGTAACTCAGTGGTAGAGTGCGACCTTGCCAAGGTCGAAGTCGCGGGTTCAAATCCCGTCTCCCGCTCTGTGAGTGTTTCCAGTTGGCCAGTGGGATGATAATCCCAACCCCGAGATGCGGCGAAGGTGACTCTCAGAACTTTCGTCCTGAGGTTTGACGGATGTGATCTCTGCTTGTAGTGAGCCGAGTGTCGCTAATCGTGTCAGACGCATGACCTTCGCCGCGCTACTTCGTCCTCACGGTCCTTGACGATTCCGATTGCTGCTAGGCAAGAGGCCGGGGAGCCAGAACTGGCGCAAGTCTGAGATTAGGAAATATCTCGCCGCGGAAGCTCTTCGGTGCATCACACGGTTGGACCCTGTCTCCGAGATGTGTCTCCTGGATGTGTCTGGGGATGCATTTGCGACAAGCTGACCTGGAACCGGGTTGGTCGTGTGCGGCCCAGGCGAGGCCACACTCGCATCGAGGATCAGGCACCGCGATTGGTGGATATTAACAAAGCAAACTGGAACTTACGACGTACCTGGGAGTTAGTGAGCTATCACCAGGAACGTTACTATCGGTCAGGATATTGTTCGGCCTGATTTTGGCTTGACTTGGTTTCTGGTTGAAACGTTGGTACTACAGATGAACTGCTCAGAAAGCGTTCAGGATGAAGAAGGAAAAGGAGAAAATGAGGAAGGCGAAACTGATAAAGAAGGATTCACCAGCTCGAGAGCTGCTGACCCAGGGGCGCAAGGCGCGCAAGGCACGCGAGCCACAACCAGCTCCCGTTCGTACTGCTCTTGAGGTGACGACGGAATGGTTGAAGCAACGGCGGGAGCAGGGGCCCTCGGCGCGTGAGACGTTCGCAGCGCTCTTTACGAACTCGGACCCTCAGTCGGCTTGAGCCCGGCATTCCCGATCAGCTCAGTAAGAAAGAAGTCCGGCAAGCAGCAACAGGATTGACAGGTAACTCGCTTTTGTGTTCGTGCCACTGCCTCTGCTGGCCTCCTCCGACAAGGTAACCTCAATTAGGAAATGGCAGATTGTAACCCGGCGCTGAAGATGCGCCGTCTCGAAAGAACCCCTCCGGTGTAGGATTTCGCTCTAACTGGTAAAGCGGCTCTTCCGCAGCCCCCACATCTCAGATAGAATCTCCGCCTTGCGCCCTGAGGCACTGGTGGCCGGCGAATGCTCGCCCGATCGCTTTTTGGACCATCCGGGCGTCGTCATCTTTCTCTGCTGAGTTGTTAAAGGAGTTTCCTCGGATGAGTCTCAAAGATAGTCTGATACCAAAGAAGGAAGACAAGTTCACCTTCGGCCTCTGGACGGTCGGCAACCCCGGCCGCGACCCATTCGGAGATCCGACGAGGGAGGTTGTCTCACCCGTGACCATCGTCAGACGCCTCGCCAAGCTTGGAGCGTATGGGGTCAACTTTCATGACAATGATCTGGTGCCGATTGACGCTACCCCGGCCGACCGCGCACAGATCATCAAGGCCTTTCGTGCGGCGCTGAACGAGACGGGGATGGTGGTCCCGATGGCAACGACCAACCTCTTCTCGGATCCTGTCTTTAAGGATGGTGCATTTACCTCGAGCGACCCCCGCGTGCGCCTCTACACAATCCAGAAGACGATGAACGCCATGGATCTTGGCGCCGAATTTGGAGCGAAGCTCTATGTCTTCTGGGGAGGGCGCGAGGGGGCGGAGGTCGATGTCGCCAAGGACCCGCGTGATGCCATCAAGTGGTTCCGCGAGTCAATCAACTTCCTCTGCGACTATTCCATCTCCCAGGGATATGGTTATCGCTTCGCTCTCGAAGCGAAACCAAATGAGCCGCGTGGGGATATCTACTTCCCAACAACCGGTTCCTACCTCGGGTTTATCGCGACCCTCGATCACCCTGAAATGGTCGGCGTCAACCCGGAGGTCGGGCACGAGCAAATGGCCGGACTGAATTTCTACCACGTCATCGCTCAGGCGCTCGAAGCCGGCAAGCTCTTCCACCTTGACCTCAACGATCAGAAGGGTTGCCGGTTTGATCAGGATCTGCGATTCGGGTCAGAGTCGATCAAGAACATGTTCCTGGTTGTCAAACTTCTCGAAGAATCCGGCTACGACGGTTCTCGTCATTTCGACGCGCACGCGTACCGCAGCGAAGATGCTGAAGGAGTCTGGGACTTCGCCGCCGGATGCATGCGAACGTATCTGATCTTCAAGGAGAAGGCTCGTCAGTTTAACGAGGATCAACAGATTCAGGATTTGCTGGCTGAGATTCGAGCGACCGATCCCGCATTTGAACCCATTCCCATGACCTTTACTCCGGAGCGAGCCGCGCAGATCAAGGGCCTCGATCTGGATCGAGTCGCGCTCGCGAAAAAACGACTGCCATACGAGAAACTCGATCAGCTGACTGTAGATCTTCTACTCGGTGTGAGGTAGCATCCGCGGCAGGCTTCGGCGGCGGGACTAAAACGCCAACGTCACAAAGCTGGGTTGCTGGCACTCCCGCGAGTTCGTGGTCTTCCTGGCTGCTCCTGGTTGATCACTCAGAACACGACATGACCACAGAAAAAGCGGCTCTGGACCCTGTAACAAAGCGCGAGATCTTTGGCTGGTGCATGTATGATGTCGCCGATTCAGCATTCACGACGGTCATTGTGACCGCGCTCTTCGCTCCTTACTTCAGCAAGATAGTCGTCGGCAATGCGCAGCGCGCCGATTTCCTATGGGGTGTGGCCGCATCAATCTCTGAGGTCACCGTGGCAATTCTGGCGCCGATCCTTGGGGCGATTGCTGACTACTCCGGAACCCGCAAGAAGTTTCTCGGCTTTTGCGCGCTCATCATCATCTTCTTCACAGCTTCACTGTGGTTTGTTGGCCCGGGAATGACAGCGCTCGGGCTCATTCTCTACATCATAGCCAATGTCGGCTTCGCCGGTGGCGGCGTTTTTATCGACAGCTTCCTTCCCGGCCTCTCGAATCAATCAAACGCCGGAAGGCTATCCGGTCTGAAGTGGGCCATGGGCTACACCAGCGGGCTGGTGGCCCTCGCCCTTTGTCTCGGTCTCTCGAAGAACATCGTCGACAATCCGACGCCGGGACAACTGTCGCAGGCCAGACTGATCCCTGTGATCGTCGCGCTCTATTACGCGATCGCCTTTATTCCCACGCTGTTTTTCCTGCGCGACCGCAGCATCCCGCAGGCTCTTCCCGCGGGTCAGAACTACCTCACCGTTGGATTCCGCCAGCTGAGGCAGACCCTCACACAGATCCGGCGCTACCGTGAGCTCTTTAAGCTGCTCGTCGCCTTCCTCGTCTACAACGACGGCGTCGTCACGGTTATCTATTTTGCAGCGTTGTACGCGAGTACGACGATCGGCTTCACGACGCAGGAGATCACGATCATGTTCATCGCCATGAACGTTGTCGCCGCGGTTGGGGCCTTCGGTTTCGGGTTTATTGCGGACAAGATTGGTCAGAAACGAACGATCTTCATCTCTCTCTCAATCTGGATCTGCGCCGTTGTTCTTGCCTACTTCTCCTACTCAAAAGGCGCGTTTTATGGAGTTGCCACGCTGGCGGGTCTTGGCATGGGCTCGACTCAGTCGGTGACGCGGAGCCTTCTCGCTCTCTTTACTCCCAAGGAAAACGCCGCAGAGTTCTTTGGGTTCCTTGGTATCGCAGGTAAGGCTCTCGCTTTCCTGGGGCCGATCATCTTCGGAGTAGTTTCAAGCCAAACGGGAAGCCAGAGACCGGCCATCCTCTCAATCGGTGCCTTCTTTGTCATCGGCATGATCCTTCTCTCCTTCGTCAATGAGAAGCGCGGCAAAGAGGCCAGTCGTCACCCTATTCGCACCGACGGATAGACCGCGGTCCAGCAGGGTATCTCAGCGCCTTCGAAGGCACGCTGTGGGCGGACCTACCAAAAAAAGAAGGACGAAGACTCACGCAATGACGCGGAGGCTGATGGCATTGGCAGGTGCTGCCACTTCACCTCTTCGCGTCCTCTCGCGTCCTTTCGCGTCTTTCGCGCCTTCGCGTGAGTCTTCTTCTTCCTTTTCGACGGATCGATTCACGGCGCTTAGAATTGGCAGCAAAGCGACACGCATGCACCGCACCGTGGTTCCGACGGCTGGTTTAGCGCTCAAGCTTCCATTGCTGGTTCCTTTGATTGGCGTAGTCCCACTGCTGGACGTTCGCGCCGTTGACGCGACTCTGATCCCTCACATCGAGACACTTCCGGCTGCCAACATTGACGATCCGATAGAGGTCGCCCGAGACCCGCTCGAGGCGCCAACGTTGATACGGGTTATTCCGCCATTCACGCTGGACGACATTCGCTCCATTTAGATCACGGCCGCCCTGAACTGTCAGCACCTTACTACTGTGATCAGCGATGATCGCCACTTCACCATTTCCAACGTCGATCACCTGCCAGGTCTGATTCGGCTGTCGAGCGAAGTCCCACTGCTGGATACTCGCGCCGTCCGCTGTGCTCAGATCAGTGACATCGAGAGCCTTGCCACTGCCCCGGTTGATGATTCCGCCCCGATGTATCAGGGCGCCGGTCGGCGCCTCACCTGGTCGTCCACCGCCTGGAGTCCACCCCCCGCCACCCCATCCCGCATCGTCGTCGCGAAAGTTCAGCGAGAAGCTCTGACGATTCGTCTGACCCGTCAACTCGATCCGCTGAAAAATATTGTTGCGCGTATACATTCGACCTCGACCGGTGGCTCCCGAATTGCCAAATCCCTGTGAGATAGTCAATTCGATCTGCCCACGATTACCCTCCGTCCAGCTTCCCCCGAGTGATAGCGGCGGCCCTTCACCCGAGACCTCGAATCGCGCGCTCCCGCCCGGCCGAAGTCGCACAAGCAGGTCCGTCACCCGTTGCGTTCGATTCCCAATTTGCAACTGACCCAACCCGGAATAGGCGCCGCTCAGACTACGAAACGCGCCCGCGGAGGTATCTCCGCCTCGGTTTCCGCTCGCTTCATCGTAGCCCCTGTTGTACTCGCGCTCGAATTCAACTTCAGTCTGTCGATCATAACGACCTCTATGATTGCGGTAGTCCTGCAGCCTGCCCTGGCCATGATCCTGCTGACCAAGGCGAAAGGCCTCGCTCAGAGTCTGGTTCGGGTTCGCGGCGTCCCTGCTTCGGTCGACGCTGATCGCCGATATCTGTTGCCGGAAGTTCCCCCGCGTCTCCGCCAGCCTGATCTGCGCAAGGTTCGTGATGTCCGTGCTGACAACAAAGGAGGCACCGCCAAATCCGACGTTCTCGTAGACTGTCGCCTGGACACTACCAAAGATGCGAATTGACACAGCTCGGTCGTTCCAGCCATCCCCCGTCAATCGCAGCTCGGAGGAGCTCTCCCCTGATCTAAAACAGACGGACTGGCCGCCATAATTGGGTTGATCGTAGAGGCAGACTCGGTCGCCTCTCTCGGTCCCGTCGGGCACGGACTGCCCCCCGCCGCGGCGTCGGTCGACTCTGATCGAGGACATTTCACGCCGCCAATTACGCAGCTCATTGTTTCTCAGGCGGGCAACCTCCGGAATGTCTGAGGCAATGACGTATGAAGCACCACCAA
>JANNRD010000558.1:0-4904 GCA_031401095.1 Acidobacteriota bacterium | reverse complement strand
CGTTCGCGTCGTTCGCGTGAGTCTTCTCCTCTTTCCTTATTGATCCTGCCCGGCGTTTGGCGCCGTGCCTCGACGAGGTGCGGTGCGGCCAGCGTTCAGGTTATCGAAGTTGAGTGCCGCGTTGAAGAGCAGGAAGTAGCTGCCAAAGGTCTGGTGTCGCCACATCGGGTTGTTGGCGAACATGACGACGTGGCCCTTTCCTACCGGAATATCAACCACCGTCGGACGATTGGCCAGTTCCGATCCGCCCGCAAGCATTCCGCTAACCAGCAAGTCCCGTTCGGCCGCAAAACGCAGGACGATGCGTGGCCGCGATTCAGGAGGTGGCAGGAGACTTGCCGCCTGATCACGAAGGTCTTCGGGGATTCCTTCCTCACCAGGACGCGGTGGAGTTGCCTGTCGTGGTGGTGGAATCGGTCGCCCCTGTGGAACATCAGGATCAGTCAGTGATCCGCGCCCAGTCGGTCGGTCGGTTGGTGCGCCAGCTCCTCCCGGTCCGCCAGCTCCACCCGCGCCACCGCGACCGCCGCCGCCGCCCCCTCCGCCAAAACCTCCACCAAGCCCGCCAGCATTGAAGATCGGTGATTGGTTGAAATAGACGGCCAGCTTGTCAGCGTACCCATATGCGATCGGGCTCTTCCGATCAGCAAAACTCGCGTTCAGCACCGATCCACGAGCTTGCAGCGTACGCGGTTCGGTGATCGTCACGCCGTCTGTAATGCCGAAGTCGATCGGCAGTGACGAGTTGCTTCCAACCGTGACGAGCAGCCCACCCCCCTGAATGAACTTCTGGATGTTGGCCACACCAACAATTTCAATCCCACCCCGAACGTCATCAGTCTGGTCAGGTGAAAGGCCCATATTCGGTGTCAAATCCGATTTCTTCCACGGAATCGGAGGATCATCGGCTCCGCGCTTCGCAACACCGCGAACCAAGGCCTGTGCGGAGCCGCGCGATGGACTAAAAACAATAACGTCAAACTTCTCGCGCAGATCCGACGTGTCGCGCAGGGTGTGCACTGAAATGTAGCTGAATGGAATTCCCAGTCGCTCGAACTCAATCCGGAACCATCCCTCATCCTGTGTGTTGGTCCACGTGTGGACGAGAGCGATGCGAGGCACGGCAAGCGCGTGAGAAGCGATCTCCGGCATCTTCTCGACAGCAAAGGCCGTCAATCCCAGATCAGCCACCTCTCTTGCCAGCCGCGCGCCCAGATCGGAAGGGTTGCCGTCAGACTTGATCAGAAAGGACCCCGCATTGAACTCACGGTCACCGATCTTGAAGCTGTCTTCAGCCGCCATCATCTTGACGTCCTTCAGCCGGAATCGAAGTGTCGCGAGTGAGTTGTCGGTGTTGTGATTGATGACGAAGCCCGCGGTCGCACTACCCTCGACCCGACCCGGCGCCTTTGCCGGCCCATTGATCAGCGACATTGCTGCATCGAGCACCGCCGTATCAAGCGCACGAACCGTTTTGACGTTGTGCAGTGGGCCAAGCGTCCACCCGGTATCGTCATACGGCCGTGGATCGTTGACATTGTAGTACTGCGTATCGAGAAGCATGTCAGCCATGCGTGAGTACGGCTGATCCATGCGGATGACATAGCTCCCGGCGACAAACTTCCCGTCTTTTGTCGTCACTTCCTTGTCTGTGCGATGCACTTCAACGCCCTGCAGCTTGAGCAGATTGACGAGCACTGCCGCCCCGCCCGGGCGGGGATCATCACCGGGAATGACGTACGCAGCGGGCCCTTCGGTTCGCGCCTTCGCTACCGAGCGCTTGCTCTTCAAATAGAAATTATTGAGGAACCGGTCCTTGTTACTCGCGACAAAGTTCATCGCAAAAAGCAGCGCGCTCTGCTGCATGTTGACATTGTTGCGCATCGACCACTTGACTCTCGCCAGTGGAGGATTCGGGCGGAACCAATCCCGCTGCGACTGCTGTCCGATGGTGCGCTCTCGTGTATCGGCGCCCCCGTTGCCGAACGTCTCATAGAAGCGCCCGATCGAATTGTGACCATTGGCGACGTAAAACATGTAGTTCGGCGCCCACCCGTCATAGAAGCCGTGTGTCCAGACGCCTGGAACACCGCGTTTCGTCATCTCATCAATCTCGTGATAAGCGAGAAGCTGCCACTCGTTGATAACCATCGGATCGAGCCATGCGTTGTAAGGCCCGGTTCCGGTTGAGGTGTAGAGAAACGGAACCGACTCGTGAAGGTCGTGCAGGACTGTCGGATGATACTCGAGGAAGGTCGCCATCTGATTGCGAGAGAGGGCTAGCGCCATTCCCATCGAGTCGCGGTTATTGTCGTGCGCGACATACTTGCCCCAGTAAAGCAGTCCTGGGTCTCGTTTGCCGGGGTTGGCTTTGCGCCAATTGTAGAGATCGACCATCATGTCGCGCCCGTCCACCTCGAGCGCGGGTGTGATCGCGACAATGACATTGCGCCGTATCGCCTGGATAA
The DNA here is from genome assembly GCA_031401095.1 of Acidobacteriota bacterium. GTDB lineage: Bacteria > Acidobacteriota > Blastocatellia > RBC074 > RBC074 > JANNRD01. The sequence goes on along the minus strand of JANNRD010000558.1, from coordinate 2,436 downwards.
ATGGCGTCTCCTCCACAGCCAACCGGTACGCAAGCTCCATGAGCATCTCGGGGCTGCCAGTCTCGGAGGAATGGATTGATCCTGATGCCCAATAGATGGCCTTTCCTTCGCCAACCAGTTGCTGCGCTTCCGCATCATTGATCTTGCGAGGGTCGGCGAGACTCGCAGTAATCTCCTTGTATCGATCGAGTTTCGCGAGGTTCGCCTCGTCGGAAACAAGCACCAGAAGCTGCTCTTTCCCCATTTCACTCCGCTCGGGAGCTGTGAATATCTTGATGCGTGGTGAAGCTTTCGCGAGCTCACGATAATAGCGATGGAGGTCCTTGGTGTAGGTCAGCTTATCCGGCGTTCCGACGGGATACCCGATGATCTTCGTTGTGGTGGGTATCTTATCGGAAGCAGGGAGATGATCGACCAGTTCAGTCTTGAAGAACGTCTCGGTCGTGTTCTTGAGGATTGACTCGGTATACTCCTTGTCGTTCGGCTGAACGGTGGGCGCTACAGGCGAAGCCGGAGCACTGGGAGTCCTCGGTCTCGCTCCCTGTGCAAAGGTCGCTTGAAACGGGGCGATGAGTAAGCCGAGCAGCAACAGAAGCGTAAAGAAGCGTCCGGTCAGACTTTTCCTGATTGAAAGATGGCGATTCATACTGAGCCTCCGTCGTCGATTGGGGGAAAGTTGTCGAGCAGATCGCTCGGTCAGACGGGCTCAAGATAAGCCCGTTGGGCTCTTTTCGCAATGGGGGAAGAAACAACGGAACAGACGGAACAGACGGGAGGGGAACGGGTACTTGTCACCAGGCAATTCCTGAGTGACAATATGCTATCCCCCTCAACTGACACTGTCGGCATAGACCACTTTCGCTTGATTGACCCGACAACGCTCCAAGCCACCACGGTAGAGCCAGCAAGAAGAAGCGGGCAAGGAGAAGAAGAATGAAAAGAGATCTGAAGAGCACGGCCGTCACCATTGGTTGGCTACTGGTTCTGTTGGTCGGACTGACGCCGGTGTCAGGCTTGGCGCAGACAGAGATTCCATTACGCAAGAATAAGTACAGCCCTGGCGACGATGTCCAGCTCGGCCGGCAGGCGGCAGCCGAGATTGAGAAGAAGTTGCGCCTCGTGCGAGACCCCGAAACGAACAACTATCTCCAGCGCGTTGGCAGTCGTCTCACTGAAGCCATCCCGGAACAGTTTCAGCATTCGCAGTTTCAGTACTATTTCAAGACTGTCGATGCGAAAGAGATAAACGCGTTCGCCCTCCCTGGTGGACCGATGTACGTCAACACCGGAATGATCCTCGCCGCCAGGCGCGAAGGAGAGATGGCCGGGGTCATGGCGCACGAGATAGCTCATGTCGCCCTTCGTCACGGAACGGCGCAAGCAACCAAGGCGGCCCCATATCAGACGCTTGGGGCGCTTGGTCAGATCGGGGGAGCGGTCCTTGGCGGGGTACTTGGCGAGGTTCTTGGTCAGGGCTCTCAGCTTGGTGTCGGCGTGTATATGCTCAAGTTCAGCCGCGAATACGAAACTGAAGCCGATATTCTCGGGGCACAGATTCTGGCGCGTGCTGGTTATGATCCGCGCAACCTTGCGGAAATGTTCCGGATCATCGAATCACAAGGCAAGGGGGGGGGGCCGGCGTTTCTCAGCAGCCACCCGAGCCCGACCAATCGTTATCAACGGATCGAGCAGGAAGCACGTGCGCTCCGGATTGAGGGCGGGGAACGCGATTCACGTGAGTTCTCGCGGATTCAGGCTCGGCTCCGTGACATGCCCGCCTCTCCAACAGATGAACGGAATGGTCGCGAGCCGGACCGTGGAGGCAGTGGAACTGGTGGACGGCTCGGTCGAGTCGAATTGCCGTCATCGCGTTTTCGTACCTATTCCGATAACAACTTGTTCAGCGTCGGGATTCCGGACAACTGGACCGATCTTCCGGGACAGGACGCTGTCTGGTTCGCTCCAGAGGGCGGATATGGCGAGGCGCAGGGACGCGCGACTTTCACCCACGGTGTCAATGTCGGCTTCGCGCAAGCTCAGACACGCGATCTGCGGCGAGCGACCAGCGAGTTCATTTCCAGTCTGCAGCGGACAAATGGCAGCCTCAGACAGAGAGCGGCGCCGCAACGAGGCACGCTCGCCGGCCGCAACTCCTATTACACGAGCTTTAGTAACGTGTCCGAGGCTACCGGAGGCGCTGAAGTGGTTGAGCTGCTGACAACGCAACTACGGAATGGCGGCCTGTTCTACCTCATCACGGTCGTCCCGCAGAGTGAGTCTCGAAACTATCAGCGGCTCTTTCAGAGAATCGCTGGGTCTCTGCAGATTAGAGATTGAATGTGCCGGGGTGAAGTCAGTAGCCTGAGGTGCTTCTACGCAAGGGCCGGAAGAGAAACAACGGAACCTACGGAATAAGTGGAAGACACGGAATTTGCT
>JANNRD010000557.1:0-7093 GCA_031401095.1 Acidobacteriota bacterium | reverse complement strand
GCTTCGGTGATTCTCTCGACGAGAATCTTGCCGTCGTGTTTCATGCCTTCGACGACCATCTTGATGTGATCTTTCCTGGCGGTCTTCCCAAAAAGAGACTTTGCCAGATCATTGCCCTTCGCATCGAACGGATACCATTTGCCGTCGGCATAGATACCGTAGCCACTCTTCACACAGTCTTCCATCAGAGCACACTCTTTGGTGTGTTCGGACGCGGCTTTGGTCGCGGCTTCAGGAGCTTCCTTAATGTGCTCGGCAAAGCACATTACGTCTACCACGTAGCCAGCAAGCTTTACCTTCTCGTGTGCCAAAACGGACGAAGCGATGACCACAAGCGCGGTGAGCGCGACCAAAGCGATTGCCAGTTTTTTCAGTTTTTTCATTCGATTGACTCCTCATGTTCAAGATTGTCTCCAGCAGCGCGATGAGCGCAATTGTGCCATGCATTGTTGGCACTTGTCGTGCCGAATGCATAAGCGTTTGGTTTTGTTGCTGCAAGAGCATCTGTGCTTGAAGGGAATGGTCTAAAAACCGACCCGCAGGTGTCTGTTTTGCTTCACTCCCCTACGGGACAACAGCCAAGCCATGAGACATGGCAAGCAAACTCCGCGACATCACTCCTGCCATCGTCGCAAAGTCTGGGAGACACCTCTTGGCTTGTGGCTTGCCTACTGAATGGCTACTTGAGGAATTATCCTCAGTTACAGGCCAGTAATTGGAACGAAGGAGTGATGGTTGCAAGTGAAAAGAACGGTAAACAGACGTGATTTCCTGCAAATAACGGGTTTGGGCGGTGCCGCATTGCTGGCCGGAGTTGTACCGACGTCGGCTGCGGCCAAAGTGCGAACAATGATCGCCGTAGATGTTTTAGAAATTGCGCTACAAGCGACCGCCTTTGAGGTTCCATTGCTGCCCGGCGCGCTGACTCGCGTCTGGGGCTATGTGGGCGCAGTTCTGTCTGGCAATCCGGCAAGCCTACAGACGATTCTGATTCCGACCCGCAACTACCCGATTCGGATATCTAATCGGGCAAGCCAGAATCTGCAAGCGCCGCCGCGCCCGGCGAGGCTGCCTTACACCTCTTTAGGTCCGATTATCAAAGTGCGGCGTGGGCAGCTGGTGCGTATCAATTTCACCAACAATCTGCCTGAAGCAACAGTCATGCACTGGCACGGCTTGCACGTTGCGCCTGACATGGATGCGCATCCGAGTTATCTGGTCGCGCCGGGGCAAAGCTACGTTTATGAGTTTGAGGTGACCAACCGTGCAGGCACGTACTGGTTCCATCCGCACCCGGATGGACGTACAGCGCGGCAGGTCTACAACGGCCTGGCTGGCTTGTTCGTTGTTTCGGATGACGAAGAGGCCGCTGCCGGGCTCCCTGCCGGGAATTTTGACATCCCGCTGGTCATTCAGGATCGGATCATTGATGCCAACAATCAGTTCGTTTATGAGAGTAACGGCGGCCAGACAATGATGGGCAACGATGGATTCCTCGGCGACCGCATTCTGGTCAACGGACGGCCTGATTTCACGCTGGATGTGGCGCGGCGAGTCTATCGGCTGCGGCTGCTCAACGGCTCGAATGCGCGCGTCTACAAGCTGGCTTGGGATGACGGCACGCCATTGACTGTGATCGCTACGGACGGCGGCCTGTTGGAGCAGGCGGTTCAGCGCAACTACGTCATGCTGGCTCCGGGGGAGCGAGTGGAGTTGTGGGCTGATTTCAGTGAACGCGAATCGGGCGCGATGATGCAATTGCGCAGCCTTCAATTCTCCGGCACGGAAGTAGGCATGGGCGGAGGGCAGACCCGGCCCAATGGCGCCCCGTTTACCGTAATGAACGTCCGTGTCGTCGGCAGGACGAGTGCACCAGCAGTGTCGCCGACACGTCTCTCAACCATTAGCCGGTACTCGATGCAAGACGCGGTCAATCGTCATGCGCCACGCAGTTTTGCTGTCTCAATGGGAATGATGAGCGGCGGAATGCGCTGGCTGCTCAACGGAAGGCCCTATCAAGAGACGGAGGTTGCCGCCAATGAGATTGTCCGGCTCAATACGACTGAGGTCTGGGACCTGGTCAACAACACCACCGGCGGAATGATGGGGATGAGCATGGTTCACCCGATTCACATTCACGGCCTGCAGTTCCAGGTGATCGAACGACAGGTCGCTTCGCAGATGGCCGCAGACTATGAAACCGTGCGTTACGGTTATGTGGACGAGGGCTGGAAGGACACCGTGATGCTGATGCCGGGTGAACGAGTAAGACTGTTGCTTCGATTTCAGGACTTCACCGGAATGTACGTCTACCATTGTCACAACCTTGAACACGAAGACGCCGGGATGATGCGCAATTATCTGGTGCGAGCCTGAGGTCTGGAATATCCAAGGTCAAGGTCGTGTCTTTCAAGTTCCCTATTCATTTTGCTGCGACGCTCTCCGCAGATTCAGGCGTCACTCCTTCAAGCCTGCCGTCCAGTTCTGAACGAGTGTGATAGGAGTGTAGAGTTTCCGATCCACCATGGTGTTGATAAGGTACTGCTGCCCATCAGCTGTGACGTCATATTGATAGCCGGGCCCGGCCGCCCGCGTCTTGAACAGCGTGCGGATTGTTACGACCTCGAACATCTCACCCCGGCCGCTGACCTCCGCCGCCATCAACGTATTGTCGGGAGCCAGGAAGAATAGTTCTTTGCCATCGCGATGCCATCTCGGCTGTGAGCCGCCGGACGCCGAGACCGGTCGCTTGCCGCCGGGCCCCGGGAACGGAAATCTCAGCTCTACCGGACTCGTCCGACTCATACGCGATCCAAAGTCCATCAGGGGAGAATTTGCTGTAGGACTCGTTGAACTCTGTTTGAGAGAATGGGAAAGGTTTTCGCTCTCCGGTCAACGGCAAGACGCACAAATCCGTCCGGGTCCCGGATTTATCGTGAACGCCGTCACAACTGCCTGAGGTCGAATGCCTTGCTTTTGCTCGCGGCTACTGTTCAGATTTCTACGTCTTTACGTGATCGGCGACACATTACCGTGGGCGACGACCTCATTCGACAAGATGACGGGGAGGGCCGGTGATCCTCGTCTCCGGCAACGCCTGCTGCATCTCGAAAAGCGGCGAAGCGGTTAGTAGAATCGTCAGATCGGGGCCAGGACTTCATTCGGGCGGGATCACCGTAGGTGATCAATGAGGTGGAGTTCTCATTCTTTTCCAGCCCATTGAATGTGGGAGGTGATCGCGGTTTACGGAAGTCACTGAAATGAGAATCATTCGACATTGTCTAATCCTCGCGCTCGTGTTACTTCCCTTGCCGGGATTTCTTTCCAGTGGGCGCGAGTGGATCGTTTACGTCGGAACCTACACGCGGCAAACGAGCAAGGGCATTTATGCCTATCGGTTTGACGCCGCCACTGGTGGGTTGACCTCAATCGGGCTGGCCGCTGAAGCCAGGAATCCCTCGTTTCTGGCGGTGCATGCCAATCAACGCTCTCTCTACGCGGTGGGTGAAGACTCGAATGGCAGTGTCAGTGCTTTCTCTCTAGACCGCGACACCGGAAGGCTGAAGCCCCTGAACACAGTCTCTGCGCATGGCAGTGGTCCCTGTCATGTGACCCTCGACCGTACTGGGAGATGGCTCTTCGTTGCGAACTATGGCAGTGGAAGTATCGCCGCCTTGCCGGTTCTTGGTGACGGCACTCTCGGTGACGCTTCGGCTTTTGTTCAGCATTCTGGTTCCAGCGTCATTCCGGGGAGGCAAGCTGGTCCACACGCGCACTCGGTCAACATCTCACCAGACAACGGCTTTCTTATCGTCACGGATCTCGGGCTGGACAAAGCGCTCGTCTACCGCTTCGACGTCGCCAAAGGCACGCTCGCTCCAAACGATCCTCCGTTCGCGAAGTTGACGCCGGGTTCAGGTCCGCGCCACCTTGCCTTCGGTCGGAGCGGCGAGTTCGCATACGTGCTCAATGAAATGACTGCGACTGTAACGACATTTGCCTACGACAAGCACCGTGGAAGCCTGCAGGAGATGCAAACGCTCTCGGCACTCCCCCCCGGCTTTTCAGGGACGAATAGCGGGGCAGAGATTGCGGTCCATCCAGGGGGACGGTTTCTGTACAGCTCGAATCGCGGACACGACAGCATTGCCGTCTTCTCTGTCGATCCGAAAAAGGGCGTGCTAAAGACCATCGACTGGGTGTCGACACAGGGTCAGACCCCGCGAAATTTTGCGATTGATCCGACCGGCAATTTCCTGCTTGCGGCAAATCAGAATTCAAACAGCATCGTTGTCTTTCGAATTGACCAGAAGACAGGTGCACTGATCGCGACGGGAAGTGTACGGGACGTTCCTTCTCCAGTGAGTATCGTCTTTGCCACGGTTCGCTGACACTGGCGTACCATGCCAAAAACAACGCTCTTCAGGCTGGAAACGGAAACGCTGTGTACATCGCGGAGGTGAATATGCTCAAGGCAGCCACTATCGGTGTCAGCTTTGCAATACTCGCTTTTCTTTCTGTCATCAAGAGCCCGCGTCCGTTTTCCGAGCAGAGTCGGACGCAGACTGCAGCCCTGCCCGCAGCCCTCATAGATGGCACTGGACCTGGCTGGAGGGCTTTGGGCCAGGAGGACTTTGCTGATGTCAATTGCGACCCGGACACCTGGGCCTGGAAGGATGACTTGTTAGTTTGCAGCGGCCTGCCGGTTGGCGTTCTACGCACCCGGCAGATGGTTACAAATCTCGAACTCGTGGTCGAGTGGCGACATCTTCGCCACGGTGGTAATTCCGGGGTGTTTGTCTGGGTTTCTGAAGAGGCTCTCAAAGGACTGAAACGAGATGCGCTGCCGCAGTCCGGGATTGAGGTGCAAATGCTCGACCACGGCTACGCCGAGTTGTCCGAGCGTCGAACAGGAAGGAAGCCAGACTGGTTTACCACGAATGGAGACGTCTTTGGCGTGGGCAAGACGGTGTTCAAACCATTCCCACCGCTCTCCCCGAATGGATCGAGGAGCTTTCCGCGAAAGCAACTGAGCAAAGGGTTCGGTGAGTGGAACCACTACTACGTGCGAGCAATCAACGGGGAGCTCAGATTGTGGGTGAACGGTGAAGAGGTATCCGGCGGAAATGGCGCTGAGCCACGGACCGGCTTTCTGTGCATGGAATCAGAAGGCTCACCAATAGAGTTCAGGAACATTCGGTTACGAGAATTGCGCTGAGGCCCGGGAAGCAGATAAGTGTCGAAGCGATCACACGGGAAAGGGGCTCCCGCGGAGTTCTGATCCTTTTTCAGCCGATGGGGTCAGATGTTGCACTGCCCTTCTGTTGGTTGCTGGCAGCATATCCAGGTGAGCCGGGCTTCGCGTCACGCCGTAGGGCATCTTCACGACGAAGCAGCCGAAACAATGAAGGTCGACTCCTTTTTCAAGACGGGCAGGGGATCGCTTTACTCGCCAGTTCTACTCTCTTATGATTCGTGGCTGAGGGCGAAGACCGGCGAATTGTCTTTGACTTCAGGTGAATTGCGAACCGTAAAGCGCCGAAAACGCTTTCATAGGAAAACAACAAACGTCACCCGGTTATGAAAGGGGCAAAAATGCGAACTTTTCTGCGGACTATCGCTTCTGTCACCGCTCTTGCGGCTTTGGGGGTTGTTTATCTGGCACAAACCGCCGATCCGCTCCTCGGGACGTGGGACCTCAATGTCGCAAAGTCGAAGTTCAACTCGGGTCCCGCGCCCAAGAGCGAAGCACGAACATACGTCGTGGCCGGAAACGAGATTAAGGCTACTTCGAAAGGCGTTGACGCTAGCGGAAAGCCGACGACAGGAGCGTGGACCGTCAACTACGACGGAAAGGATCGGCCGGCAACCGGCCTTACGACCGGAGATGCGCTGTCGTTGAAACGTATCGACGCGTTCAGTGCGGAATTTACACAGAAGAAGGCTGGAAAGGTGGTCGCGACAGGCAAGCGCGTGATCTCGAAGGACGGCAAGGTCATGACGATCAGCACCAAAGGGACCAACGCAACTGGGCAAGCCTATGACGACGTGCAGATATTCGACAAGCGGTAGGTGTTCTGTCGAACTGCTCAGCTGCCCAACGTGGACTCGACCCGACAGCGCCCTCGTTTAACAGCGTTGCGGGTCGGTCCTGTTATCTGGATAAGACAAGGATCTCAACGCGTGCCGCAAGAAGAGAGCCAATAAGGTCTTTACGCAAAGCAGTTGACACGGCAGTAACGTGGGACCAAGTGTGGGGCTTGGAGTCGCTTCGTGCCAAGCGCCTCTCTAAACTCCGAGGAACCACCAGCTTCGTAACCACTATAGACATTTCGTCGAAGGATGTCTGGAAATAGGCTTGGCGATCTGATCGACGTCCAGAGGACCCATCTCCTGATGTTCGGGTAGCGGAGTACAAGAAGAGGGGAAATGCGACCAAACGTCTTCTTGTGCTGGACCGCGAGAATCTGGAGCATTGCCAGCGCTCTGTTCATCCTTCCATTCCTGTTGCCAGGAGAGTTTGGGAGGCCGACCTCAAGCGAGGCTGTTGGCCTGCTCTTGTTCCCGGGTGGAGTGGTTTTGGGTTTCGTGATCGCCTGGTGGCGCGATGGTGTTGGTGGGGCGATCACCGTGGGCAGCCTGGCTCTCTTCTACCTTTGGATGTTCGCACGCGATGGCCGACTGCCAACTGGCCCGTATTTCTTTCTGCTCGCAGTCCCCGGTTTTCTCTTCATCGCCGACGCGCTGTTGTCGAGATCGCGGGACAAGGGCTCCGCTGGCAAGGCGACATGATCCAAAGTGCCGCCTCTTGTTTCGAACCGATACTCGCTTCTAGATCGTTGACTCACAAAGGGGGAGAACGCGTGCCGATCACTGCCTTCAACAGTTTCACCGACGGCCTCGACCCGAATCGCAGGAGCCGAGAACACTTCATTGCCAACATCAACGTGGAGGACGACCGCCTCTGGGTTCCTTACGCGGAAGGTGTCTGGATGCAGCCGTGCTGCTTTAACGTCACGTCTGGAGGATTCAGCGTCGTTCTGAAAGGTCTCCCCGGCGCCAAGCTGGGCACTCACTACCACGTTGGCACCGT
>JANNRD010000556.1:0-2515 GCA_031401095.1 Acidobacteriota bacterium | reverse complement strand
TTCATTGCCTCCGCTAGTGGTTCTCCATTCGACTGGCTGGTGACAGCTTGCGAGAGTCACGCTTTTGGCGCGACTTCCAGTTCGCCAGGAAATGTTCGCCCGCGCCCATTTTTCCTTGACAAGAGGGGGGCTCGACTGGATAATCCCCCGGTCGATGTTCCTCTGCAGACATTAAGTGACACTCATCCACGCAGCATCGACTTTGCTGGGACAGGCAACCTTCGGTAGGTTTTAGACCACAAAAGCTAGTTAAGATCGGTTCGCAATTCCTTCGCGTCCAGCCTGCGCACTGGTGCGGTTCGGGTAGACTTTGGGAGATTGGCGTACGCCTAAACCTGGGGAGATACTTATGACTTCTGTCGTGTTTAAACGGGTTGTTTCGGGGTTGATACTTGGCCTGGCGATCACGGCCGTTGGCTTGGCTCAGACGAGCGCGAGCTTGAGCGGCTCGGTGCAGGACCCGAAGGGCCAGGCAGTGGCCGGTGCAAAGGTGACTGCTGCCGACCAGACAAAGAATATCCGCATGGACGCGACAACGGGCGCGGACGGCACATTCTCGTTCGCCGTTCTGCAGCCAGGCACATATACAGTGACGATTGAGGCGTCCGGCTTTAAGAAATCTGTCCAAACGGGCATTGTCATCAATGCGTCTGACAGACAATAGGCGGGCACGATCGCGCTCGAGGTCGGTCAGCTTGGCGACACCGTCGAAATCACCGCCGATGCCGCGCGGTTACAGATCAAGACCGAGAGTGGCGAACAGGGCACCGCGATCAACAATCAGCAGTTGCAGAACCTGGCAGTCAACGGGCGCAATTACCTTGACCTGCTGAAGCTCACGCCGGGCGTGGTCGTGACCGCCGGTTTCGCCGTCTCCGGCCCCGGCGGGCTCGGCGCCATCAACGTCAACGGCACGCGGCCGGGCAAGAATAACCTGACGATCGACGGCACCACCAACGTTGACAGTGGTTCGAACGGAACGCAGCACATTGCCCTCTCACTGGACAACATCGCCGAGTTCAAGCTGCTGACGTCGAACTATCAGGCCGAGTATGGCAAGTCCGGCGGTGGCGCAATCCAGATTGTGACCAAGAGCGGGACGAGCCAGTTCCACGGTACCGGCTACTATTTCCATCGGCACGAACAGTTCAACGCGAACAGCTTCTTCAACAAGGCCAACGGCCGCATCGGTGACCCGAACACCGGCGTCCAGCGGAACCCGCGCAATCTCTACCGCTATAACCAGCAAGGCTACAACGTCGGTGGACCGGTCTGGGCACCGAAGATTGGCAGCGAGTACCTGAAACAGCGTCTCTTCTTTTTCTGGTCGCAGGAGTGGCAGGAACAGTTGGTTCCGCAGAATGCGCGCCAGTCACGCGTCCCGACAGCATTGGAAGCGGCGGGTGATTTCAGCCAGACCAAGGACGGCAACGGCGTCGCGATTGTCATCCGTGATCCGCTGACGGGACTGCCGTTTCTCGACAATAAGATCCCGGTTGGTCGAATCAACGCGAATGGAACGAAGATACTGAATCTCTTCCGGAAATTCGAGAACACACCGCTGGGAGGCGCCGCCAATGCTTCCCGCTACAACCACGACTCGCAACAGAGCGTCAGCTACCCACGCAAGGAAACCAGCATCCGGCTTGACTACAATGTGTCGGACACGACGAAGGTCTACGCCCGCTACACCCGTGATGCCGACCAGCAGATCATGCCTTACGGTCTGGGTTGGACGGGTGGCAGCAACCAGATTCCGTTCGACAATCTGATCTTCAAACAGGCACCGGCCTGGAACAGCACGCTCAATGTGACGTCGACGCTCTCCTCGACGCTGACGAACGAGTTTATCTTCGGTGCGAGCCAGAACAACCTGACGCTCAATCCGACGGTGGAAAATGCTGCGACCTACTCCGGAATCGGGTTCAATTTCACGCTGCCCTTCGCGGGCTATCCGGCGAATCAGTGGTTCAACATCAACTTCGGCGGGACCCCGAACCAGAATTTTGCCGGCGTCAACGGCTACAGCCAGTTCCCGTACAAGAACTCCAATACTACCTTTGACATCTATGACAACGTCAGCAAGGTCTTTGGACCTCACACGGTAAAGGTTGGTTTCTACTACCAGCGCAGCCGTAAGGACCAGGCTGCGGGCGACTCAACCTATATCCAGTTCAACCACAACACGAACAACCCGAACAACACGGGCCATCCGTACGCGAACGCGCTGCTCGGCGAGTTCGACAGCTTTAGGGAGCCGAATATCGGCGTTTTCCAGGGGCAGTATCGTTCGACCAATATCGAGTGGTACGCGCAGGACAACTGGAGAGTCAATAGTCGGCTGACCGTGGATTACGGGATGCGGTTCTCGCTGATCTACCCGCAATACGACAAGCGTGCGCAGGAGTACTACTTCGTGCAGAGCAAGTACGACGCGACGAAGGCTGTCCGGCTTTACCGGCCGACCTGCGTGGCGGGCACATTCGCAGCCGGCGGCTGCTCATCAGCGAACCAG
>JANNRD010000555.1:0-9635 GCA_031401095.1 Acidobacteriota bacterium | reverse complement strand
ATCGGACTCCGATGGACGATGCCTTTGTACGGCAGGGAGCGCCAATCACTCTTTGTCGCCTTCCCTTCGAGCAGTCTCGTCGCGTTTCGTTCAATTGCCAGTATCGCCAGGTCAACATCGACACCGGAAAGAACCTGGCCGGTGACTATCTCCGAAGCTGCGAACGATCCGTTGAGCGTCAATTCCTGGCCCGTCTTCTTTGCCCACTCCGCCTTAAAGGCCGGGAATATTTCGTTCTCAATCGGCTCCTTGACGACACTGAAGCCATAGACAGTGATGGTCGCCTCGCGCGAGACTTCCGAGCTCCTTCGGCAGCTCATGGAGAAAGCCAGCGAGGCGAGAACTCCCATGACCAGCGCCAATTCAAGACGGGCCGTCCGCCCTCTGGCTTCGGTCTTCCCGCGACAGTAGCTTGCTGGCAATCTCATTCCCGTCTCGGAAACCTCGACACCGATCCGCTGCACCGGCAGTGCGAATCGAGGTGCGCTGGCTTGAATTCTTCTTATTCTTCTGCTGCCCCCACCCGGGAGGCGAATTCAGAACCGTTCCGGACCGGCAGGGAGGTACTCGGATGGGCGATCTTCTGCGGATGCGAGGGCCCAGCAGGGTGGATATTCTGCTGAAAAGAATGCATCCGTCTCGTGAGTACCTTGTTCTTAATCCCAGCCAGCAATTTGTCGCTTAATATCAAGTCTGCCACAGACTTACCTCTGTGGTCAGCTTCTCCACCCGCGTTATACACGCTCATTCCGGGATTGTCAAACTTACGGGCCGATCCCCTTTTTGAGTGCGGTGCCCTGGCCTCGCTTTCCGCTCTACTCGGAAGTTCCCGCCGTCAAGGGAGCGTCCTCACCCCGCCGATACCGTTTCGAGATGAATGCCGCATTCGAGCCTGACCTCGCCATCCCATCTCCCACTTCGCTCGTGAGCGCCCGGGGTGATCCTGCTCGTACAAGGGGCACATCCGATGCTCGCGTACCCATCATCATAGAGCCGGTTATAGGGAAGCCTGTGACTGAGGATGTAATCCCAAACCTGTTGCCTCGTCCAGGTGGCCAGCGGGTTGATCTTGACCAGCCCGTGCCGCGCATTCCACTCGACCACGCGAATCAAAGCGCGCGTCGGAGACTGGTCTCTCCGCAGAGCTGCGATCCAGCCGTTGTATCCAGTGAGTGCCCTCGCCAGGGGCTCTACCTTGCGCATTTGACAGCATAGTCCGGGGTCGCGCTCGTATAGTCGGTCACCGTGGACTTGTGCCTGTTCGTCGACACTCAGGTCAGCCCGATGTTCGACGATATTCAGGTCAAATCGCTGTCGCAATTCCTCCTTGACCCGGTCGGTTTCCGAAAACTGAAAGCCCGTCTTGAGGTAGATAATCGGCGTTTGTGGCGCGATCTTGCGCATGTGGTCAATGACGACAGTGCCCTCGACGCCGAAGTTCGAAGTCATGGCCAATCGCGGGGCGAACCGCTCGACGGTTCGTTCGAGAATAGTCGCGAGACTGGACCCCTCCAGCTCTTCAGCCCACTGACCAGCCTCATTCTCTGAGAGACCACCTTGCACTGTTGACATGCTCGCCTTTCACAATTCTGCTTGCCAGATCGACTGCGTCATCGCGCCGGCCCTGACGCAAAAGCTCCAGGGCTTCCGACTCGACAAATGCTCTCAATAGTTCCCGCCTGCGATCAAAGTCTGGGACATATCTCTTTGCATCCGCGCGCATCTCGGTCGCGATCTCGAGCAGCTCCCCATACTCTTCGCCAATCAGCGTTGCGATTTCCCGTTTGACCCGTTGAGCGAGGGTTGGACTGCCCCCCCCCGTTGAGATCGCAATCTGCAGTTCTCCCCGGACAACGAGGGCCGGCGTGATGAAGTCACACAGATCAGGCTGATCGACGACATTGCACCAGACACCGCGCTCGCGGGCCAACTTCGCCACTTCCTCGTTCACTTCCCAAAGGTTGGTCGCGCTGATCACCAGAATGACATCCACCAGATCCCCTTCGACAAACTCGCCAGCGCGGAGGCTGATCCGACCATGGTCGGCAAGACTCTGCAATCCCTCAGTCACCGATGGGCTGACAATCGAGACCAACGCCCCGGCCTCGAGGAGCTGTCTCGCTTTGCCTTCAGCGACTGTCCCGCCACCGACGAGGAGCACTCGCCGATTCTGAAGATCAAGATGGATCGGGTAGTAGCGCAATTTTAGGCAACCTCGACACGAAGAGTCGACTCGAGGTCGGCCGCAAACCATTGAAGCTGGGATCGCAGACCGACCACCTCGCCGATGATGATGATCGCTGGAGCTTGTATCTTCTCTCGATCGACAAGGGCCGCCACCTCGGCAAGGGTGCTTGTCCACGTCTCCTGTCGTTCGCAACTTCCCCAGCGGATGACGGCCACGGGCGTCTCCGGCAGTTTGCCGTGCTCAACGAGTTGGGCCGAGATCTCGCCGATCCTGCCAATGCCCATAAAGATAACCAGCGTATCGACCGCCTTCGCGAGGTGCTCCCAATGAACCGTAGACTGGGGCTTTGCGGGGTCCTCGTGGCCAGTGATGAACGCGACCGAACTGCTCAAGGCTCGGTGTGTGACCGGGATTCCCGCGTAAGCAGGAACTGCGATCCCGGCTGACACACCTGGCACCAATTCCCACTCGATGCCGTTCGCGACCAGAACCTCAGCTTCTTCGGCGCCCCGGCCAAAGACAAACGGATCGCCTCCCTTGAGCCGGATGACCGTCGCATGTGTGGACGCCTTTTCCACCAGCAGCGAGTTGATCTCAGGCTGCGTCCAGCTGACCTCAGTGCCTCGCTTTCCGACGTTGATCAGTTCAGCGCCAGCGGGTGCGAATCGCAGCACGTCCGGGTTGACGAGATAATCGTAGATGACGCAGTCCGCGCGCTCGAGCAGGTCTCGGGCCTTGATTGTCAGCAGGCCCGGGTCCCCGGGTCCTGCTCCGACAAGATAGACCTTGCCTCGTTTCATCGCGCCACCTCTGCTTTCTCCGGCAGATTCCGCACGTCGATCAAGTCGAGTTCCTCCAATTTTTCAAGCAACCGGACGACGCTTTGCTGGACCGTCTCGCGGTCACTTCTGACAAGCACTTCCGGCGCGAGCGGTTCCTCGTAAGGGTCCGAGACGCCAGTGAAGTTCTTGATCTCTCCAGCAATTGCCTTGGCATAGAGTCCCTTGACATCACGTTCGACCAGCGTTTCGAGTTCCGCGCGAACATAAGTCTCGACAAATGACGCACCGTCCCCTTCCACCGCCACTCTCACTTCATGACGAATTTCGCGATAGGGTGAGATGGCCGCGGCGATGACCCCGACTCCGTTGCGCGCAAGCAAACGGCTGACAAAGCCAATGCGCCGGATATTGGTATCGCGGTCCTCTTTTGAAAACCCGAGTCCCTTGCTCAGATTCGTGCGAACCTCGTCGCCATCGAGCACCTCGACCGCCGTTCCTCTTGCGAGCAGTTCCGGGACAAGTGCATTCGTCAGAGTCGTCTTCCCAGCGCCCGAAAGTCCTGTCAACCAAAGAACAAAGCCTCTCTTCATCTTCCTTCCTCTCCCTCCGCAGGTGTTCCTGCTGTCATGCCTTATTTCCAAGACCAGCCATGAGCACTTGGGCAACTTCGTGGCGAGTAAATTCAAGCGGCGGCGCGTCACCCCTGACAAGCATCTCGCGAAGGCTCGTGCCGCTCAAACTGACATGCGCGCTTTGGTCGTGTGGACACGTCTTGGCCGAAGCCATGCCATCGCATTTTCGGCAGAAAAACGTGTTGTCGAAGAACATCGGTGTCATGCCAAGCTCGCCCGGCGCAAAGTCCGCGAAGATACGCTGTGCATCGTATGTTCCATAATAGGACCCCACCCCGGCGTGATCCCGCCCGACGATGAAGTGTGAGCAACCGTAGTTCTGACGAATGATCGCGTGAAAGACTGCCTCGCGTGGGCCTGCATAGCGCATCGCGGCGGGAAGCACCGCAAGCACCGTGCGTGCCGCGGGGTAGTAGTGCTCGAGGATGACTTCGTACGCGCGAACCCTGAGTGGCGCCGGGATGTCATCCGATTTGGTCTCACCGACCAGTGGATGAAGCAGAAGGCCATCGACGGTTTCGAGTGCGCATTTCTGGATGTATTCGTGCGCTCGATGGACCGGATTCCGAGTTTGGAATGCGACGATGCGCTCCCACCGGCGCTCGGCGAAGATTGCTCGCAGCTCCCTCGGGGAATACCGGTAGGGTGCAAATTCGTGTCGATTCGGACTCTCGACGAGGCTGATTCTGCCACCAGCGAGGTACTCGCCCTGGCTGTAGAGAACCTTGACACCCGGGTGCTGCTCGTCGCCTGTGAGATAGACACTCTCGGCTTCGAGTTGCTTGTCATAACCGTAGAGTTCGGCGAGATGCAGCACCGCGAGAAGGCGGCCGTCAGCGGCGCGAAGTGCGACATCGTCCCCGATGCGCAGCTCTCTTCGTTTTTCAGCGGTGACAGAGAGAGTCACGGGGATGGTCCAAACGGTCCCGTTGGCGAGGCGGCGGCGGTCACGCACTGAAGTGTAGTCCGATTCGCCCATGAATCCTTCGAGGGGTGAGAGTGCGCCATTTGCAATCAGTTCCAGGTCAGCGGTCTCGCGCGGACTGAGCTCGAGGCTCGGCATCCGGAGAGCGGCGCGAATCAGGCGTTCACGCTCAGCATCCCGGGTTTCGCGGTCGACGAGACTGCCGCCATGGGGTTCAATCAAACTCATTGCTTTCTCTTCTCCTCCTTAAAGAATAACCAGGTACCGCGATTTGACAAATCGCGGTACTAGAATGCGTTTGTCAGCCACTGGGTCACGGCGCGTCTCAACCTGCCGCTGACGCCGACTTGCTGTCGAACGTCGATTGGCTGAAGGTTGATCCCGCTCCAGGTGATCCTCACGCTCCAACCCGCTGCGTAAAACCTGATCTTCATACAAGCACCTCCGCGACCTGACCGATTCGATCTAGTGTTTCAAGCTGGCAAGGTTGCAGCCTCCAAACGAACTCCGAGAATGTTTCGGCGCCTTGCCGCGCGTTCTGGAACGATCGAATCAACCGTTCCAGATAGAACTTTGTCTCATCGACGCGCACTCGCAATGAGAGTTTGCGCCCGAAAGCCCCGGCGTCGCCGATATGTCCACCGAGATGAATCTGGAAGAACTCCGCTTCCTGACCGGCTATCTGGCCAATGACGCCGACCAGCCCGATATCGCACACCTGATACTGAGCGCACGAGTTGACACAGCCGGTGACACTGATGCGAACATCGGAGTGGAAATCGGGGAGCACCGCTTCAAGGTGTTTGACAATCTCGGCGGCCCGGTCCTTTGTCTCGACAACGGCGAGCTTGCAGAACTGCTTTCCGGTGCAGGCCACGGTCCCCCGGCGAAATGGAGAGCCATTGCTTTGAAGACCCAGCTCAGCAAGTGCGTCGCTGACTTGGTCGAGGTTCTCCCGAGGAACATCGAGAACGATCAGATTCTGACTGTTTGTCAGCCTGACGCGCCCTGCGGCAAACCTTCTCGCGAGTCCTGCAACCGAGATCATTTGGGCGCCGCTCATGCGTCCCGCAAGAACAGCTACACCGATGTAATGCAACCCTCGTTGACGCTGGGTTCCGATGCCGATGTGATTGCGGCGCGCCGCCACGCTGTTGAGGGGTTTGTGATCCTCGAGCTTGCGGCCGAGCCTGGTCTCCAGTTCATCGCGAAAACGACGTGGGCCCCATTTTGTCAGCAGAAACTTGAGGCGCGCCTTGCGACGATCGCTCCGGTCGCCATGATCGCGAAAGATCTCGACGATTCTTGTCACGACTTCGGCGACTTCGTCATACCAGATAAAGACGCCAAGTTGATTGGCAAGCCGAGGTCGGGCGCCAAGTCCACCACCCACCCAAAGATCGAAGCCAACCTCCCCTTCATCATTGCTGATGGCCACCAGTCCGATATCGTTGATCTCGTGCTGAGCGCACCGCTCGGCGCACCCGCAGATCGAAATCTTGAATTTCCTTGGCAGATTGGAAAAGTTGTGGTCATCGAGAAACAGGCGCGAGACTAGATCGACGAGTGGAGATGCGTCGACCAGCTCGTCATCGTCAACACCTGCGAGCGGGCAGCCAACGACGTTGCGTACGACATCACCACAAGCCTCCTGCGTTGTCAGGCCGATACCATCGAGTTCGACCATGATGTGTGGCACGTCCTCAATTCGAATGTGGTGCAATTGAATATCCTGCCGCGTCGTGATGTCACCGCTCGATCGCCCGTAAAACTCTGAGAGCCATCCGATAGTCTCGAGTTGCGCGGATGAGACAATTCCGTTGGGAATCTTGATTCTCAACATGAATCTCTCGTCTTCAATGGGCCGCTGAGTGTAGAGGCCGTACCATTTGAAGCGATCCATGTCATCCGGAATGATGCTCTCAAAGCCGGTCCGCGCGTAGCCAAGGATGTCAGTCCAGACATCGAGGCCATCCTTCTCACGCTTGATTCGTTCCGCACTTGGTTCTGTCATCTCAATCTCCGCGAAAAGAGGTATCCCCGGAGGGAGCAACGAACCGTGCGCCAGAAAGGTGGACCAGGGTCCAGCCCATTGACCTCATAGAGTTCGACGCCAAAGGATGGCGAGATTCGTGCTGGTCTGGGGAAAGGGAAGATGCTGCAGCGGTGCGCTACAGGCTTAGGCTAGCAACAACAACAAGAGCAGAACTGGCAGGAGGCAATCACCGAGGCAATCGAGGTCGAGGGTGGACTGACCAAATCCCTGAGTAAGGGGCTTCGCAATTGTTCAATTCGTCTTAACATCGTCTCTCCGCTCTCTCACGTGGAACTCTGAAGCAACAACTCGACCTTTACAGGTCGACTGACAATTCCAAGTCTTATACCTAGTCAAGGGCACTAGTGTCAAGAAGATAATTCGGTGGCGTCTCAGTTTCGTCAGAAGACAGAGGAATGAACCACAGAGACACCGAGACACCGAGACACTACGGATAATTCGGCTCCGCGCACCCCTCGGGGCAGGGCGACGATTGCAATGCGACGCAAGAGGCTCGCCTCACCTTCTCTGCCCACGCTCTCGCGAACACGTCTGTAGCACTCTGCATAGAGCATTCGCATCTCCTCGCGGGAAGCCGGCCGCGCCAGGCGACGCTCGAGTTCTTCAATCGGGATTGCCGTCATCCTGACCCCCGCAAACAATCTGCCTTCACCCGCAATGTAGATCGCCAGGCCTTCGGCCAGCCAGCGCGGCGCCCTTCCCCGGCTCAGCACCTCCAGGACCACGTGAAGGTATTCGTGGCGAAGCGTGGACACCAGGACGCCGCGCCGCCGCAGCAAGGCGACTGGCTGAAGGACAATCCTCGAGCCACTCGTCGCAGCGCCGGCCCAACCCGGTTGATTGGTCTCCCCGATAAAGCTCGCCGTCGTTGCGTGAGCTACAACTTCGACGGGCCCCACTTCGACGAGGGGCAATCCCGCCCTTTCCAGACGGTGCTTGACATCAGCGCGCGTACCTTCGAGCGTGCCGAGGATTGTTTCGACATCCCGTCGATCCGGATTCGGCGGCAAGTGCAGAATAAAGTTTTCCGTCTTGAGCGTCCTGCCTCCCCTCGTTTGCAGGGATGCAAATGAAACCGCTGGTATCTGCGCTACTAGCGCGCTCGCTTCACCGCCAACCAAAGCTCCTGGAAAGTAGTGCTCCAGAATGTGTGCGTAGCCGGAACCACGGCGCGCCGCGACGTGTGCCCCGGCCTGACACAACCCTAACCCGTGCCCGAATCCGCTGCCTTGGAACATGAATTCCTGGCCCGCACGGACAACCTCAAACCGAGAGCTCTTCAGCAGATTCCAGCCAAGCCCACGGCCGACGATCATCTTGAAATCCCACCCGCGCACTATCCTCCGATGCTCACCCTCCAACGCCATCCACGCAGCCCGGCCACTCGCATCGCGTTTGGTGACGATGATGTCGTCAAGCCGCCGACCGACATCCGTTCTCGGGTCCTTGCGCAGCGCGGCGAGCAGCGGACTTGATGGCAGCCGATCGAGCCAGCGATAGGCGTCGGCAGAGACACAGTATTCGTCGCGCGCTGATCGCAGGTAGCTTGTCGAGACACCGCCCCAGAGTGTGGCGATGTCGGCGGTCGCGCCGCCGCACGCCGCGTGGAAGTACGCGTCGATCGGCGCTCCTCGCCCATCCCGCAAGACCTCTCCAAAGGTCGCCGTCACGGCGCCTGCGACGAGATCACGCGACGTGATCGCGAGATAGCGCTGGCAGTGTGTAGTCGTGCAGAAATCGTAACCCTCTGCACTGTGTCTACCTCGATTCCGCAGGGCGTAGGTCCGGCTTACCACGGCGAGGGCCTTGAGTGCCTCGAACTGGTCCTCCGTGCTCGCTTCAGCCGTAACAACTCCGGAAATGTAGTCCTCGATCGCAAGCTCGATTGTCTGATTCTGGGTGACGAGATGAACCTTGAGCACGTCCGCGACAACTGGTTTGGTTGACTTCCGGCGCAGTGCTGCTTCGAGGACTGGCTTTGCAATCCTTGCCCCTTCGGAACCGTGAGCCCGCTTGAGAAAGACAAGCACGCCAACGGAAACCTCGGATTCGCCGGCAAAACCGACAAACCAACCCTGCGTTCGAAACCCGCTGCTTGTCGTCGAGGTCCCTGTCTTGCCGTAGACGTGACCCGGGATCGAGTCGAGGTCCGCTTCCTTTGCGGTCCCAAAGTTCGTCGCCCCACGCATTCCATCGAGAATCGCATCTCGGTGCGATGGCGCAATCCTGAGTGCGGTTCGCAGTTCTGGGATGAAGCCTGCCTCCGGTGCAATCCGCGGCCGATAGAGTCTTCCGCCATTGAACAGAGCCGCGTAGGCCGTCAGCAGTTGGATCGGCGTCACGAGTAGGGTCTCGTCGTCACCAAGCGCGACTCGCGGGCTCCACTCGCCGTTTGGAAGACGGCCCGATGCTTCGGACCCTCGGTTGACACCGGTTCTGTTGCCAAAACCAAATGCCCGCAATTCCGCTTGAAAGGCGCTTTCACTCACTCTCTCACTGAGGGCGCCGAAGTAGTCGTTGCACGAGAAGGCCAGTGCTTGAGGCAGATCAAGGGGAGCCCTGCTCTGAGGGTGGGTACAGAGGACTTCAAAGTTCTGACGTCTGTAGCCGCCTCGACAGATGTGTCGCGTCCCGCGTTCGGTAACGCCTGCCCGCAAGGCGGTGAGAGCCGTAAATGGCTTGATTGCCGAACCTGGGGGGAAGACTTGCTCGAATGAGAGGCGCGGGTTGATCGCTACCCTGACACGTCCGTTGCGTGGATCGAGGACAAGAATCGAGCCCTCTCGATCGCCCAGGGCCTTGCTCGCGATGACTGCGAGCTCGCCTTCTGCATCATCCTCGGCGAGGTTGCGCTCCGCCTTCGGTGCGGGGTCGGCCGCGGGAGTGCAGGCAGTCAAGACCAGCGGCAGAAGCAGCAGAAGAATGTCGATCCTAAGCTTCGGCATGTGTCGATATCATTCTGCGCACAGCCCTGGAGCCTGCGCACAGCCCTGGGGCTCGGCGTTCCCAGCAGGCTCAAAGAGCCTCTCGGTTTTCCTCGGTCGCTTCCGTC
>JANNRD010000554.1:0-4266 GCA_031401095.1 Acidobacteriota bacterium | reverse complement strand
TTACTGGAACTTTCCGGGTGCTGGCTCGTAACTTAGTACGTCCAGCAAAGCAAGGGGTCACATTTGAGTTATCACGGGGGGGTGAAAAGAGGATGGCGAATGAAGCAGTCGGAACCAACGCTCTCCGTCAACGGCTCCTGCCACGTCAGCCTCTCTCGCTTGTCGGGACTCCCCGGTCACTCTCGCTGAGCCAGTATGAGTGTTTTGCCGGCGTCAGTACGAATGTGATTGCACTCAAGGAGTTCATCAGCGTCCAGGCGTCGCAGTCGCAACCGACGCTGTTGATTGGTGAACGGGGCCTTCGACAGGAGCAGATCGCTCGGGTCCTGCATCAGGCAACCGAACAGTGGGCTCAACCTTTCTATTCAGTAAACGCCCACAGCTTGAGCAGTGACGCACTCCACACTCTGCTGTTTGGTCCTCGATGAGTGATCGAGAACTGTCAGCGCGGAACGATCTTCATTAACGAGTTGACCAGTCTTCCGCCGCTCCTGCAGCAGCGGTTTGCCGCGCACCTCGAGGAGCAGCGTTGGCGTGCCCGTTCCGGAAGGCTGGATAACCAGAGGCTGATCTTCTCGTCGACCTGGAACCCTCGTGAGATGCGTGCTGATAACCGCATTGCCTATGGTCTGGTTGAGCTCCTGAAATCGACAAGTTTCTTTATCAAACCACTTCGCGAGCGCAGCGAGGATACCCCTTATCTGGTGAATCATTTGCTGGAGAAGATCGTCAAACGGCTGAGCAAAGGACCGCACGAGATTGCCCCGTCTGCGATGAAGACTCTCATGGAGTATACCTGGGAGAATAACATCGACGAATTGGAGGCGACCCTCGAGAGTGCGGTCGCGTGCACCCCTCCACACAACATCGACGAGACTCTGCTCCCACCGCGCGTCCGCTACGCGACACTCAAGGCGATTCCCACCACTGGCGTGGATTTGCCGCAGTTGGTTGATCACTTCGAACGAGGACTGATTGAAACCGCTCTGAGGCAGACGAACGGAAATCAGACGAGGGCTTCGCAACTGCTCGGTCTGCGGGTTCAGACCCTTAATATGAAGCTCAAACGATTCGCGGAGCAGAATCAGGAAATCAAGCTGAAAGGGAATTAGCCAGGGTCCGCCGAGGAGCTATTCCGGCTCGGCGACAAATCGGTAGCCGACTGATCGAACGGTCAGGAGGTGGCGGGGTTCTGCCGGCTCATCCTCAAGATATCGCCTGAGACGAACGATAAAGTTGTCAATCGCCCGCGTGTCGGTATCCTCGCGCAGGCCCCAGACAGCAGTCAGCATGGTCTGCCTCGAGACAGCCCTTCCTTCATTGGCAATCAGGTAACGCAGGATCTCAGCCTCCATCTGGGTGAGCTTGATGGTGCGGCCGGAGGTGCGCACTTCAAGTAAGTCGAAATCGATCGTCTTCCCGGAGAAGGAGAACTGCCCGGCGTTGCGTTGGTGGCCGCCATCTTGTTTGAGCCATTCGCGTCGGCGCAGGAGCCCTCGGAGCCGCGCCAGAAGAATCGTCAACTCAAACGGCTTTGCGAGATAGTCATCGGCGCCCGCCTCAAAACCGCGGAGCACATCCTCGCGGCGGCCGCGAGCCGTCAGCATGAGAATCGGGACAAACTGGCCCGCCAACCGCAGCTCTGAAGCAACGGTGAATCCGTCCTTGTCTGGAAGCATGACATCGAGCAGGACTGCATCGTAGCGACGGTTCGGATCGAGTAGGGTCTCAAGGGCGGATTTGGCATCGGGAGCAATCTCGGCGCGATAACCCTCAGCCTCGAGATTGAATTTCAAACCTTCCGCAAGGTGTTTCTCATCTTCGACGATCAGGACGACGCTCATGAGACTGGCCTCGCTTCTGCGCTCTGGGTGAAGCCCGGAAGCTCAATGGTGAAGGTGCTCCCATGACCCTCACCTTCACTTTCAGCAAAAACCCGGCCACCGTGCTTTTTGACGACGGCGCGCACGATAAAAAGCCCAAGACCAGTCCCCTTGACTCGTCCCGAGACGAGTCGTGGAACCCGATAGAAACGACCAAAAACACGCTTTAGTTGTTCGCGGGGAATCCCAATCCCGCGATCGGTGACGCGGACGACGAGGTGTTTCACATCCAGCGCAGCGACTTCGACCAGCACACTGACGTCGTTCTCAGAGTATTTGATTGCATTGTCGACGAGGTTTGAAACAGCCGTGCGCAACTCGCCCTCGTCTCCGGTCACCATCGGACGCTGCCCAGCCGGTAGAGACTCGCGATACTCGAGTGATCGCTCGTTCAGATGACTGCGAGTTCTTGTCAGTGCAAGACACTCGCGAACCAGCTCTCCAAGATCGATGACCGTCTTTTGAAGTTCGCGGTGCCGTTGGCCCGTCTGCCCGGCTCGCAGCACCTGTTCAACCGTATGCAGCAACCGGTCAGTGTCCTCGAGCATTATCTGATAGAACTCCTGGCGCTTTTCCTGGTCGACTTGACGCGTCTTGAGGGTTTCGAGGTAGAGACGAATCGAGGCGATCGGGGTCTTCAACTCGTGTGTCACGGCGTTGATAAAACTATCGTGCTGTTCGTTCCGCCTTATCTCCCGGACGAGGAAGATTGTATTGAGGACAAGACCGGCAATGATCAGGCCGAAGAAAACGACGCCAAGAACCAGCAACGCCACTTCACGCCAGTTGAGCAATACCCAGCCGACGTTGAGCGCGACTGCAAGCGCCACCAGACACGCGCCGAGGACAATGAAGAAGGCTATTGATTTGCGATGACCGCCGACCAACATGGAGGGCTATTGTAGCGCGATTTAGCAAATCGCGCAGCGTGGGTTGACGCCGGACCAGGCCCGCTTCAACGGGCGCGATTTGCTAAATCGCGCGACTCAGTTGTTTTTCTTAAGCTGCGTTGGCGAGTTCGTCGCTTTCGCCCTCGACGCTCTTTGGCAACTCGGCGACGCGCAGACCCTTCGCCAGTCCGAGAAGCTGAAGCACGCGGATGCCATACCAATTGACATCGAGCTCATACCAGGCGAGGCCGTGGCGCGCGGAGGATGGATGCGCGTGGTGGTTGTTGTGCCAGCCTTCCCCAAAGCTGAGGATCGCAACCCACCAGTTGTTGCGCGAGTCATCGCGCGTCGCGAAACGCCTTCGACCCCAGATATGGGCGGCGGAATTGACAAGCCAGGTCGCGTGCCACGAGAAGACAACACGCACAAAGACACCCCAAAAGACAAATGGCCAGCCGCCAAGTGCAAAGAGCCCAAGGCCAACAAGGATTTGCGGGACGAAATGCAAACGCGTCAGCCAGACATGGAACCGATCTTTGGCGAGGTCGACGGCGTGACGTGCTGTCATGGCCGTGTTCATGTGGAGAGACTGCCCGCTGATGATCCAGCCCATGTGTGACCACCAGGCACCATCGCGCGGTGAGTGAGGGTCACCCTCACGGTCCGAGTAAACATGATGAACCCGATGGGTCGCAACCCAGGAAATCGGCCCACCTTCCATCGCCAGGGTTCCGCACACTGTCAGAAAGTACTCGAGAGCTCTTGGCACACGGAATCCGCGATGAGTGAGCAATCGATGGTAGGCCATCCCGATTCCGAGGCTGCCTGCGACCCACCACATGAGAACCGCCACCGCCAATGCCTCCCACGTGAAGAACCAGAAAGCCGCGATGGCAAGAACATGAAATGCACCGAGGAAGGCGGTCACACCGACGTTGAAGCCTCTTGCCCTGACACCAATCACCGTTTCATTCCGCATGTCGTATCTCACTCCCGATCTCACCTGAAAGTAATCCAATTTGAAAGAATCCCCTGATTGAGGGGTCCTTCGGGGATAAGGACAAAACAATCCTAGCAGGGAACGATCGAGCCGTTTGTAATAGTTATGTAATTCCGGTGGCTTCCGGCGGGAACCGTCAAGTCGAGCCTGAGGAACTTTTTAGAGATCTCGCCGTCTGATATAGTACGCACGTCACGAGGAATTCTGAGCCGGAGTTCTGAGCCGGAGTTCTGCGCCGGAGTTCTTGATGGGCCAAATGGACTACGGATTATCGCTCGGTGAAGTGTGAGTCAGATATGCCGGTTCGTCCCCATGACGGTCGCCGCCTCCTTCCGGTCTCCGGTCTGCTTTTTGCTCTCATCTGTCTCTCATCGGTCTCCTGTGATCGCCCGTCGCAGGCTCGCGAACCGGCAGACAATCTCCCAACGACGGCTGTCACCAGGCGCAACCTTTCTCCTAACCTGCTCGTGGATTCTGATGAAGATGGGATTCC
>JANNRD010000553.1:0-4693 GCA_031401095.1 Acidobacteriota bacterium | reverse complement strand
GTTAAGGTGACGCGCGTTGAACTGCGCAATATCAATCCGCCTGAAGATGTCCGCATTGTCATGGAAAAGCAGATGACCGCTGAACGAAATCGTCGCGCGCTCGTCCTCCAGGCGGACGGCGAGAGACAAGCGGCAATCACGCGCGCTGAGGGTGAAAAACAGGCAGCAATCACCCGTGCTGAAGGTGAAAAACAAGCGCTTATTCTCTCTGCAGAAGGTGCGGCGCAAGCCCGATTGACTGCGGCCGCCGCCGAGGGCGAGTCGATTCGGAAGCTCGGGGAAGGAATACTCGACGGTCAGGGCAATCCAGCTCAGTATATGATCATGATGAAGTACATTGAGTCTCTCCGGGACATGGCGCGCAGCCAGAACGCCAAAGTGGTTTTCATGCCCGTCGAGACAAGCAGTGTCCTTTCGAGCATTGGCGCCTTCAAGGAACTCTTTGGTCAGCTTGAAGAGCGGACCGAGATTCGTGCCGAGGCCAAGGTGCCTCTCCGGGTCAGGGATTGACTCTTCCTGGAGTGCGGTGACTTGTCACCACTTTCGACCCGAACTCAACGGCGATTCCCGACGGCGAGGGGAAGGCGGTGTCAGGTCAACGCACTCCAAACGGGTGACACTTGCCGTGTGCGTGGCGGTCTTCAGCTTCCTGGCCTCGTTCTTTTCTTGAGTCTTCCTGAGTACTCTGCCGGGAATGAGCGTGCTCGGCCCTCGCGGTTCCGAACAATGTGATCTGTCTCGCCCTCGGCAAGCAACGTTCCATCGTCCCGCCTCGCCTCGTAGCCAAATGTAATCGCGCGACTTCGAATCGCAATGACTCTCGTCCGAATTGTGACCTCGTCGTCGTACAAGGCCGGACTACGATAACGGACGCGGACTGCCGTCACCGGAAGGAAGGCGTCTGCGTCTCGCTCCATATCACGGTAGCTAAAACCGTGGTCGCGACATAGTTCGACCCGACCGACTTCAAACCAGATGAGGAAGTTCGAGTGGTAGACGACGCCACCCTGATCAGTCTCCGCATAGCGCACTCGCAAATGCGTTTCACTCCAGTCGAATTCTCCAGCAGATCGCATATAATTCCTCTCGTCAGAATGTTTGCCAATCCTCTTTAGCTGTAAATGCCCTTCATGTCAAAAAGAATCACTGTCCTGCTGTTGACCTGTTCCGCACTGGTGGCGCTCGGCTTTTCGCAAGCGCCCGCAGTTAAGCTGGCTCCGTCGGCCCGAGAAGGCGTACCTGGTGCCGATGCTTTGCTGGAGGAGGCCGCCGGGCTGCGTGCGCTAAGGGTGATTCGTCCAGTCAAGAGCGGCACGAAGTCGCGGCCCGAGATCGAGGCAATTATCATCAAGGACTTTGACGAGTCCTCGACGGCAGATGAGATCGAGGCTCAGCGAAAATTGCTGGTTGCCTTTGGGCTTGTTGCCGCGGATTTTCGCTATCGTGACTTTATCATCAGTCTCTTGACGGAGCAGGTCGCCGGCTTCTACCAGTCAAAGACCAAGGAATTCTTCCTTGCTGACTGGAATGACCCCGAAACGGTCAAACCGATCATTGTTCACGAACTGACGCACGCCCTGCAGGATCAACATTTTGATCTCGGACGGTTTGAGAAATGGCCCCGAGGTGATGGAGACCGCGAGCTGGCGATACACGCTCTCATCGAAGGTGACGCGACGGCTGTCATGTTCAACTACGTCCTCAAGCCGAGTGGGCTCGATATCGCACGGCTTCCCGGATCCATCAGCACGCTTGCTCAGACGATGACTGCGGAGACGGGCGCTGAGCGCGAGAAGGTCCTTGCATCCGCCCCGCCAGCCATTCGAGAGTCCCTGCTCTTTCCTTACTCATTCGGCGCGGGCTTTGTTCAGGAACTGGTAAGGCGCCGAAAGTGGGAGGGCGTTTCGCGCGCCTACACGGATCTCCCTCAGTCGACCGAGCAAATACTCCATATCGACAAGTACCTTGCTCGCGAGACTCCGACAAAACTGGAGCCGGGTAATCTTATCGGCATCCTTGGCCCTGGCTGGAGGCGAATCGCGGAGGATGTCAATGGCGAGTTCGGATACTCGCTGCTTCTTTCGGGCTATGTTTCGAAACTCGAGGCGCAGCGGGCTTCGGCCGGGTGGGGCGGCGACCGCTGCGTCCTCTATGAGAACCGAAGGACTGGCGAGGTACTTCTGGCGCACCTCAGCGAATGGGATTCAGGAACCGATGCGGGTGAGTTCTTTGAGGCCTATGCGAGACGAATATCGCAACGTTACGGTAGCGGGAAAGCCGCGAGCGAGGGATCGACCAGACGGCGCTTTGAGGATTCAGGATTTCAGACGCTGATAGAGCGAAGGGCTCAACGCGTGCTGGTGCTCGAAGGTCTGCCAATCGCACTCAACGGGCGATTGAACCGCCTCGCGCGCAGGCTCTGGAATGAAGGCAAAACAGTTGGGAACTCTGTAAGATGATCCTGTGGTGAATCTGCAATTGCTCGTCAAGCTGAGCCCGCTGCTGATCGCAACCCTTCACGGCTATGGCGCCGCGTGGCTGGCTGTGAAGATGCTCTTCCGACCTCGGAATCCGGTCTTTCTCTTCGGGTTCAAGGTTCCGTTAACACCAGGGATGTTGCCCAAGGAGCGGGAACGATTTATCGAGGCATTGGCGGCGGTGGTTTCGAAAAGCCTGCTTGATGTCGAGACGATTGCGGCTGAGATCGCAAAACTCAATCTTGAGTCGGA
Organism: Acidobacteriota bacterium; assembly: GCA_031401095.1. GTDB lineage: Bacteria > Acidobacteriota > Blastocatellia > RBC074 > RBC074 > JANNRD01. The sequence continues at coordinate 1,964 of JANNRD010000553.1, read as the reverse complement.
GATCACGACCATCGCGCGACGCGGATATCTTGAACAGACGCGCCACGAGTCAACGATTCAGGTGGTGGCGGAGCACCTCCGGACACGCCTGCAGGACCTCCGCGATTCGGTTGAGACTCGACATGAGATTGTGGGTGCCCTCAGGAAGATTGTCGAATCGGAGGTCGGGCGACGGTTCAATCTGCTGCGTCGCGCCGTCTTCGAGTTTTTTCTCGACGAGCAGGCGCTCAACCGCATTGTCGGTGATTCAATCGAGCAACTGTCGACGCGGATAGTTGATAGTCTTTATGTCAGGACGATGATTGCTCAGACGATCGCCCAGATTCCAGAGACGGTGTTTCGCGCCGACGGCGAAACCTCGGCAACAGCGGTGAGTCAGCTTGTCAAGACACTGAGCCAGAAGCTTGACGTTAATGCGATCCTCATCAACCGCTTGAGTGCGCTCTCCGATGCAGAGATCGAAGGTCTGATCATGGAGACCGCCGGCCGCGAGATTCGCGCCATCGTCTGGTTAGGGGCCTGCATCGGATTGGTCGTTGGCATCATTCAAACGATCATCAATTTTGTCTAGCGCGGGTGTTTGACTGGCGCGATTCGTCCGCCTTGCAGCACTCCAAGCCACTCGTCAGCAGTGACAATTCTTCGGCTACGGTGCTAAACTGCGCCTTTGTTGCAGCGCCCCGGGGAGCCCTGGTCATTGTGAACATCACAGCCGGCACACGATTTGGATTCTACGAGGTTCTCTCACCCATCGGAAGCGGTGGGATGGGTGAGGTCTATCTCGCTTACGATGTCCGCCTTGGCCGGAGAGCGGCACTGAAGGTTTTACCTCCGAGATTCACTGCCGATCAGGAACGCGTCCGTCGCTTTCAGCAGGAAGCGCGCGCCGCCTCGGCACTCAATCATCCAAATATCATCACGATTTTCGAGATCGGGCAGAGCAACGAGACGCACTTCATCGCGGCAGAGTTTGTTGAAGGACAGACCGCCTCAAAGCGACTCGCCGCTGGAAGGATGGGTCTCAGTGAGGGGCTCGATGTCGTCATCCAATCCGCCAGTGCCATCGCCGCCGCCCATGCCGCCGGGATAATCCACCGTGACATCAAGTGCGAGAACATCATGATTCGCCCTGATGGCTATGTGAAGGTGCTCGACTTTGGGTTGGCGAAGCTGACTGAAACGTTCTCATCCGGGCAGAATCGAGACGCCGAGGCGCCCACTCAGCCACTCAATGAGACCTCTCCCGGCATGATCCTCGGGACAGTTAACTACATGTCTCCCGAGCAGGCGCGCGGCTACAAAGTAGATGCGCGGAGCGACATCTTTAGTCTGGGCATCGTTCTCTATGAGTTGTTGACAGGTAAACTGCCGTTTAGTGGAACCTCCTCGAGCGATGTCATCGCATCGATTCTGACCGCGGAGGCGCCCTCGCTCTCGAGGTATCTGACCGATGCCACCCCGGAACTGGAATGGATCGTCGAGAAGGCGCTGACAAAGGAGAAAGAAGGTCGCTTTCAACGGGTCGACGAAATGGTCATGGCCCTCAAGCGCGCCAAACAACAGATCGATTTCAGCTCGCGGCACGAGCGGGCCGATCAGCCCACTGCGGTCGGCCTGACCGAGAGCCTGAGCGCTCCACGCGGAACCCCAACCGCGATCAGAAGAGGGCGCAGCTATGACACAAATCGGGGGTTCGAAAGCGACAGCTCGACTGTCTTTATCAGAGTTGGCAGTATATTCGCGAAGCGACGCAAAGAGGCCATCTTTGTTGCGGCTGTCCTGCTCGTCGCTGCTGCGGCCGCACTCTACCTTTGGAATGGCAGTCGGACGTCAGCGGGCAGTTCGATTGCGATCGTCCCGTTCGCAGCCATCAACGGAGCGCCGGAGACCGCGCTGCTTGCCGATGGGCTGACCCAGGGTCTGATCACCAGCCTGTCACGCTTGCCCACGCTGCGAGTGAGGTC
>JANNRD010000552.1:0-10670 GCA_031401095.1 Acidobacteriota bacterium | reverse complement strand
CCCAGATGAAGACTGCAAGGGCTCTCATGGCCCATACAGGAGCGAAAAAGGCGGTGACGACAAGGGTCAATGTTACCGCTGCAGCAATTCGCCATTTCTGACCTCCGGTCAGTCCCTTCTTCTCGCGAAAGGCGGCAATGTATGGGCCCAGGACACGGTGGTTGACAAGCCACTCGTGCCAGCGCGGGCTGCTTCGAGCAAAACAATAGGCTGCGAGCAAGAGAAAGGGCGTTGTCGGAAGGATCGGTGTCGGAATGCCGACCACTCCCAGACCCACCATGGTAAATCCCACGGCCAGGTAGAGACGCGATTTGAGTCGGGACTGATGCACAGTACTATTCTGCTTGCGCGAGCCGCGGTTTCGCAAGTGGTCAGATTTGGGAGACTGCGCGTTTGAAGGTGCCCGGACAACGAGCGATCGAAAGCGTCCGGCCCCATCGCTCGCTCGGCCTCTCTCCTCCGCGTTTCTTTGTCTATCTATTTGACGGGCTTTATCGGGATGACGACGAGGTTTTGCAGGAGTGCCTGATTCTCGTCTGTTCCACGGAAGCCGACACCTCCATACGTGAAGGTATCATCGCTGAAGGTTCCGAGCGGTTGCGGATCATCGACTCGAGGATTCGACTGGACCGTAATTCGATGGACGAACTCGACGCCCCTGGTCTCGAGCTGGACGAAGTATGAATCGTTGGGCTTGTTGAGCGGCTCCGGATAACGCTTGCTATCCTTGAGTGTGCACTCTCCCTGACGACAGACGTAAAAATTGAACCGTGATTGCAGACCATCGGCGGCTGGTACGAGTTGGAACATGTAGTAGTTCTGCTCATCCCTCGCGCGCACAACCCAGGACGCTCCACGCCCGCTGGTAAAGCGAATGTCAAACGACATCTTGAAATCCCGATAGACGTTGAACGCGCGTTTTTCGGTAGGCGTTCGAAAGAGACCGACTTGCGGGCCGGAGATGAGGAGTCCTCTCCTCTCGAGCTTCCAATTCTGAGGAACGATCCACTTGGTTGCGCCAGTGGTGAAATCCTCGTTGCCCTCATTCGATTCCGCGATCGGCGTCAGTTCGACGGGCGTCACCGGCTTTCGATCGGCAAGTGAGAGCGAGAGCGGTTGCTCGATGTTTTCGAAGCCATCAAGAGCGACGCGCATCTGGTAGGCACCCGGCAGCAGGTCCTGAACGACGAGGGCGCCATCGGGCTGAACCGCGCCACGATCAGAATTGTTGAGATAGACGCGCGCGCCTGGCCTCGACCTGACGGTCAGACTGACGGTCGCCAAACGGAGTTGCGCAGAGGCCGGATTCGACTTGCCGGGATCGACCTTGATCTTCACCCGCCATGAATCATAGGCGGGTTTCGAAACCGTGATTTCGTGCTCTCCCTCAAGCACTCGTGCGATGGTTATCTTTCCATCAACGCCAGAGAGCTTGAATGAGTTGGCGTCGAGCGCGTTCCCGTCGAGCGCAATGGCCGATCCTTCCGGAGCTCCGCCAATGACAATCTCCCCGTACTTCGGCAGCAGAAAATCGGTGATCGGCTTGACCTCGCCCTTACCGATTGTGACCGTCTCCTCGTGAGGCTTGTAATCCGGGTGAGAAGCGGTCAGCAGATAACTTCCGGGTTGCAGCTTGGAAAGCGTGAGCGTGTTGTTTTGCTCCTTGAGCTTGAAGGCGAGCGGGGTGCCCTTACGGTTCTTTGTCACCGGCGTCAGCGTCACCTCCGCCCCGGCCACTGCGACAAGGACGATCGTGCCGCTGGCGGTGTCAAACACTCTCGCGCGCGCCAACTGATCGAGGTTGCTCTTGCTGCTCACCGTCGTCTCAGACTGGTCCGCCTTGACACCCGTCCCGACGAGCTTTCCGCCACCCGCCGACTTCGATTCCCCGTTGTTGCCCTTGCCTCCCCTCGCACCCGTCCCGACGATCTTGCCTCCCTGGGCACCTCCATGCGCACCTCCATGCGCATATGATAGCGGGCAAGCCATGACCAACGTCAGCAGGATGACTGCTAAATCTGCATTCCAGGCTCTCGTCATAACACTCCAACAAGGTCTCTTCACTATCGGCCGACGCTCTTGGCACATCTGAACCCGGTGACGCTCAAGGTATTTTCGTCCGTCGTATTGCCGTCATCCGCCCACCGGTAAGTTGAGGTTGCTGTTTCCGGAGGATCTGTAAAATGGCCTCCTCGGTAGACCTTCAGCTTATCGAACTCCGATGGCTTGCCGGAATAGAGTCTGAAGAAATCCTGGACCCATTCGCTAACATTGCCGCCAAGATCATAGACGCCAAACCGGTTGCGATCGTCCTTGTAGGTTCCCACTGGGGCGGGTTTTGTCTTCCTCGCTCCCCCCTGAAACACATTCGCAAACCCTGCCCGGAAATCATTGCCCCAGGGGTAAAAGTAGTTGCGGTCCCCACTGCGCGCGGCATACTCCCACTCCTTCTCGGTCGGAAGTCGTCTTCCCTTCCAGGTCGCGTAGTTATTCGCGTCGCTCCAGCTCACCCAGGTGACCGGGAAATCGGATTCTTCGGGTTCAAAAGAACCACTGCTGGTCCAATGCCTGGGCTTGGGGTAGTTCATTGCGTCGACGAACTCCTTGTAGTGGCGATTCGTGACTTCATAAATGTCGAGGTAGAATGACTCGACCTTATCGGCGTGCGCCGGGCCCTCGAGGTTGATACCCTTGACGACATTGCCGTCATTCCGCCCCATCGTGAATTCGCCACCTTCTATCAAGACCATGCCCTGAAACGAACTGTCTTGCGTCGGCGGCTTTCCACCTTCTGCACTCTTGTCTGTTGACTGATCTAGCTGAAGCACCAAAATGACCAGAAGAGCGCCAAGGACCAGGGCCGTGATGACGATCGGGATACGCAGGGTCCTGAGGAGACTTCCGGAACCGTCCTCAGCTTTGGCGAGAGGTAATCCACTCGCCGCCTTCTTGCTCGCCGCCGCGAGTTTCACCGGAGGCCCCGCGTCCGCAGCACCGCCACCTACCGTGCCGCGCGACTGGACTATGGTCATGCGAGAGAGATCTCCACTGTCGCCAGTGTCCGGAGAAGTCGCCTTGGCATCGAGCACCACTGTCGGGAGGCTTGCCACGACTCGTGCCTCGCCAGTGGCCGTCAATGAGGACACGAGATCGGTCGCGAGTTCGACCGCCGAGGACTGCCGAAGTGCCGGGTCCTTCTCGAGGGCCTTCATGACAACTTCTTCGAGAGCCCATGGAATGTCAGGATTGATCGAGCGCAGTGGACTCGGCGCATCCTTGATGTGTTTGAGCACGACCTCGATCGGCGTCTCTCCGGTAAAGGGCAACTGGCCGGTGAGCATTTCAAATAGAATGACGCCAAGACTGTAGATGTCGGACCGACTATCCAGTTTCTTTGCGCGGCACTGCTCCGGTGACATGTACTGCGGCGTGCCAATCAGCATTCCGGCTTCAGTCAGCGTCTGCTCGAACCGACTGGGGCTGTCCGGGAAGGCCTGTGAATCAGCCGGAGTCTCTCGTTCGCGGAGCTTTGCGATCCCAAAATCAAGAACCTTGACCACTTCGGCACCCCGGTCGAGCGCGGTGGTCGGCTGGCCGGAATCCTGAACGATGATATTGTCTGGTTTCAGATCGCGATGAATCACTCCACCCTGGTGTGCGGCCTCCACCGCGGCGCAGACCTGACGCATCATCGCGATCGCTCGCTCCGGTTCGAGCACTTTTTCGCGGCGGAGCAAGTCGCGCAGCGTTTCGCCCTGAACCAACTCCATGACGAGATACACGACACCCTGACTCGAGACACCAAAGTCAGTCACCTGAATTGCATTGGGGTGCTGAATTCGACCGGCCGCCCGAGCCTCGCGCCTGAACCTCTCGATGGCTGACTGGTTCGACACCAATTCGGGGTGCAACACCTTGACGGCGACTCGTGCATCGAGATGAACGTGCATTGCCCGGTAGACCACACCCATTCCACCACGACCAAGGACGCTCTCGATCTTGTAGCGGTCGTCGAGCGTCTGCCCGAGTATCGTGTCGACCAGTATCAGGCGCTGCCCACATTGCGGGCAGAAGGTCAATCCACGGTCGAAAAGGCTATCGCACTTTTCACACTTCTTAGCTTCAAGGGTTTCCATGAGCCATTATCCAAACCGTCAACAGGCAAACCGTCAACAGGTAACGCCGCGGGTGCTTAGAGTAAATCCTTCTTGGCGCGCCATTATCACCACAGGGTGATGAGAGGGATACAAGCAGCGCGAGTATAACGCACCGGTGGCTGGTTTTGTAGTTGGCGGGGCTCCAACTCCCAAAGACGGATCCACATTCGCGCCAGAAGACGGCAGGCACTGCACAGACAACAACCAGGAAATGGTATCCGATCTGCCCGTGAGGTCCCTCCCGCCCCTTGCTGTCCTCGCTGTCCTTGATCGTACTCGTCGTGTTTTGACCTCACGCGGGCGTCGCAGACCCGTTCCCTTTCAATTATTATTTGACACCCATACCATACCTATAGTAGTGTCTGCGCTTAGCGGACGCAAAATGTAGTGGGCATTAGCCCAAATCAGTCTGACAAGAGCAGCGAGATCGACGCGTTTGTTCCGGTCCATCTCTAGTCCGTGTGGATACCCTGTTGCGTCCGATCAAGAATCGGCGCTGCGATCGTGGGTCTCTTCCCAACTGGGACCCTCGTTTCGAGTTTTGTTCGCGTTAAACCAAGGAAGACACCATGCTTATTCATCGGGATCAAACCGGATTTTGGCCTTTGCGCCCACTTATTTTTGTTAGCCTCGCTGTTCTGATCACTTTGGCCCTCACCGGCCTCCATCAGTTCCTCCCGGTCAAGTCTGCCGCCTCTCTCGAAGCAAGCCAAACCCTGAACTGGGTACAAACGGGACAGAATACCTTTAACCAGACGCTCTATATTCGACAGCTGGTGACGCAGGGATCGAGGATCTGGGCTGCGACAGATGGGTACGGCGTCCTCTACACCGATAACGGCGGACAGAGCTGGGGCGAGATCCTCGATGGTCTGTCTCGAGACAACCGGTCAACCAGGACCATCCTGCTCACGCCCACAACGCTTTATGCCGGCACGTCCGGAGGTGTCTTCAAGACACCCTTCAATAACCTTGCCCTCGTGGCGGTCAACAACGGGCTGGCGTCGACTGGATCTCTCGTCAGTATCTTCAGGCTGGTTTCCAACGGGCCGGACCTTCTCGCAGGAACTTCGAACACAGTCTTTCGCTCAACCGACAACGGAGCCCTGTGGACACGAGTCAATACGGGTATCACCAATGGAATGGGCATCAACGCACTGTTTGTCCACAGCAGCGGCATCTATGCCGGCTCCGAATACAACGGCGTCTACAAATCCACTGACAATGGGCTCACCTGGAACGCAATGAGCAATGGCCTGGTGGCGGGACGAGTCAATGCATTTGCCATCATCGGCAACAACCTCATCGCGGGCACTGGGTATGAGGGGATTTTTCGATCGACCAACGGTGCCGACTCGTGGCAAAAGCTCAACGCAGGCTTGGTTGGAAATGCCACCCACGTCCGCGACCTGCTGGTGCTCGGCTCCGATATCTACGCCGCAACGGAGGATGGTGTCTACAGGTCCAGCGACATTGGCGTCAGTTGGCAGCCGGTCAAGAACGGCCTGACCAATCTTGGACTCTCTGGAAATACACTCGCCTATCTGGATAACTATCTCTACCTGGGAACCGATGGCGCAGGCGTTTACCGCGCCCTCCTCGGCGGTCAGCCGACACCAACGCCGACCCCAACACCGACCCCAACCCCAACCCCAACACCAACACCAACACCAACGCCAACACCGACACCGATACCGGCTCCGAATGGCCGCGTAGTTCAGATCCACAACGGGAGCGGTCTGCCTGGTGGAGTGGTCACGATTGCAGTCGACCTGACGGCACAGGGCAATGAAAACACGGTCGGCTTCAGTGTCAATTTCGATCCGTCGGTGATCAGCTATCAGAGCGCGGTCAAGGGCACCGACGCCACTTCCCTGCTGAAGAACGAGCTACAGGTGGCACAGGGCCGCGTCGGTCTTGCCGCAACCGTCGATCAGGGCCAGTCCTTCCCCGCTGGAACACGACAACTGGCCTCGCTGACCTTCCTCATCATGTCGAATACGACGGCCACTTCGACGGCTTTGACCCTCGGTGATCAACCAATACCGAGACAGATCGTTGCACCGGACGCAAGCAGCCTGACACCGGGAACCAGCTTCCTCGGCGGAACGATCAGCATCCAGAACGGATATGAAGGGGACGTCTCACCGCGTCCGACGGGCAAGAATAGTGGAACGGTCAATCTTCAGGACTTCGTTCAGATAGGTCGCTTCGCTATCGGCCTCGATTCTGTCAACGCTGGCAGCGAGTTTCAGCGCGCTGATTGCGCCCCTCGGTCGGCAAAGGGTGATGGATCTGTCAATCTCGCCGACTATGTTCAAGCGGGTCGCTTTGCCACCGGTATCGATCCGGTCGCAGGCGTTGGCGGGCCGACTGGCCCGATTGCGATCTTCAGCACCGCCTCGACCCTCCGAGAACAGCCAACCAACGCCGTCGCCTTTCGACCGCGCAACATCGCGGCCAGGGTTGATCAGTCGGTGGGCAGCAGCCAGATCATGCTAATCTCGATCGAGGCCCTTGGGGACGAGAGCGCGATTGGATGGAGCCTCAACTTCAATCCCAGCGACTGGCGATTTGTCGGAGCGACGGGGGCACCTGCCCAAACGCAGCTTGTGGTCAACGCCACGAAAATCTCGACTGGCCGCCTGGGCCTCGCCGTCCTCCTCGAACCGGGCCAAACGCTGGCAGAGGGATCACAGCAGATTGCCGAGTTGCACTTCGAAGCGATGCGGCCCGACTCACCGACGATCACGATCGACTTTGCCGACCGGCCAGTCGCGCGGCAGGTTGTCGACCGTGTTGCCCACGCGGTGTCCGGTCGTTTCCACGTGTCCGGTACCAGCGGACGGTCCGCGCTGGCCGCGACGGTCTCATCCGCCGATCTGACCAGCCCGGAACTTGCCGCTGAATCGTTGGCGACCGCTTTCGGAACCGGTTTGGCCAGCGAGACAATGGCGGCTGACTCGCTCCCGTTGCCAACTGATCTCAGTGGAACCCGGGTCATCGTCCGGGATAGTCTCGGCGTGGAGAGATTTGCCGGGATTGCCTTCGTCTCACCAACTCAGATCAACTATCAGATTCCGGCCGCAACCGCTACCGGCGTCGCGACCGTTGAGATTATCGTCAACGGTGAGATTACTTCTCTTGGCGTAGCGTCGATCAACATGGTCGCGCCTGGTGTCTTCTCGGCCGACGCGAGCGGCCAGGGGCTCGCCGCCGCCCTGACGGCTCGCCTTGACGCATCCGGCCAATTGGCATTCTCCCCCGTCTCACAATTTGACACAGCAACAGGACGGTGGATGCCAAGTCCGATCGAGTTTGGGGATAATGACCGAGAGGTCTACCTCATTCTCTTCGGCACCGGCCTGCGCGGGAGCGAATCGATTCGCGTCTTTATCGCAGGTGAGGAGCTGGCGCCGCTGTTCGCCGGAGCTCAAGGTGGTTTCGCCGGAGTGGACCAGATAAATCTCGCACTTCCTCAAAGTCTCCGCGGAGTGGGTGAGGTCGAGGTTCGAGTCGATGCCGCGGGTGAAGTGTCCAACCCTGTGCGTCTGGTTATCCGCTAGCTCGGCCGCGAGGGATATTCCAACGTGCTTGGCCCCGAGGGTGTCCTTCGGGGCCAAGCTTTCTGGGTGGGGCCAAGCCATCTGGAAAAGCCATTTCCGTGCTTGATCCGTCCATGCCGTTCCAATAGACTGCGTTCCATCTTTAGGATTGCGACCACAGGTTCGGAGGTATCCGATGATCGATTCGCCTTCAATCCGCAGAACGTGTTTTGCCATTGTTCTGACGTTTGGTTTATTCCTCTCCCTGCCGTCAATTGCAAGGGCGCAGACTCAGCTGACGGGCACTATTCGTGGGCAGGTTCTTGAGGTGGATCAAGCGGCAACACCCATCGAAGGTGCGATCGTGACGATCACGAACGAGGAGACCGGGCTTGTTCGATCGGTCATTTCGAGAGCAAATGGGGAGTATTCGATCGAGCTGCTTCCATCAGGTCTGTACGCATTGAATGGCCGTAAGGACGGGTACACGAGCGCAGACTTTGGCACGGCAAACAACTTTCCTGTCCTCATCAAGCAGAACAAAGTTGAGCCACCCCCTATTCGCTTGCGCAGGATTGGGACCGCGCCGACACAAGCTCCCACCCCCGGCGCTCCGGCAGCAGCTCCAGCAACACTGGTCTCTGGCGCACAGTTTTCCCGGCTGGCCAACACGGAGAACGCGACCAGAAGCGTCAACTTTGATGCTTCGGTATTGCTGGCTCTGCCGATCCCCGGCACGCGGACGTTTGATTCTCTGGCGCTGCTCGCTCCTGGCGTGGCTCCGCCTCCGGCGACGATCGGCAGCAGTGTCGGCCCCGGCCTCGGTCCCGGCGTCGGAACGTCAGGCCAGTTTTCCGTCAACGGGCTGCGGAGCCGAGCCAACAACTTTACTGTCGACGGCTCCGATAATAATGACGATGACATTGGAGTGCGTCGGCAGGGGTTCACCTCGCTGCTCCCACAGTCGATCGAGAGCATTCGGGAATTCCGGCTGACGACGCTCCTTGCAGAACCTCAGTTTGGACGGAACCTTGGCGCTCAAATCGACGCGGTCAGCCGTTCGGGCCGGACCACCTTCTACGGCACTCTTTATGGCTTCCTGACCGATCGTCGGCTAAACGCACGAGATCCTTTCGATCTCACTGGCGGCCCCGCGCAGTTCGGATTGCAAAGGGATTCCGACGGCCGGCCGATTGAGCTCGAGGTGCTCAATCCTGACTTTACGTCGCGCCGACAGGCGATTGTGCTGCAAAATCGCGTCGGCGAGGAGAATCCCTACACCCGCATGAATTACGGTTTTATCTTCGGTGGGCCCTTTGTCAGCAAATCCAATTTCCTCGTTTCGTATGAGAGGCAGCAGATCAACGCGTCGCGCGAATCACATTTTGCAGTGCCGACCGTAGCGCAGCGTGGACTCTTCGGTTCCGGAGATCTCGGGTTGAGGGTTGTGACTGCTCAGGGCAAAGGCCAGGCTGTGTATCCAACCTCCGCGTCGGGTGATCTCTTCTACAGCCTTTTTCCTTTTGCTAATAATTCGCGCGGCCCGTATGGCAAGAACACCTTCACTGACGTACTTAGTGCGAGTGCCAAGGGCAACGTCGCGTCAATCAAACTTGATCAGCCCAATTTGAGGCTCTTCGGCAAAGATAACGGACTCACCGGACGGTACAATTTCACCGACGACCGGACGACACTGCCAGTCACAGGCGAGGCGATCTTCTCGTCACTCGAAGCCGCAGTCCGAACGCAGAACCTGTCTCTCTTTCTCAACAGTTCATTACTCCAGAACCTCGAAAACCAATTGCGCTTTTCATACGGACGAACACGTCTGACATTTGCCGATGCGAGGAGCTTCTGTTCCAGTCCACGGCTGCCGGAGCATTGTCTTCTCAAGTCGACCCGTTTTCCGTCCGAGCCTTTTCTCCTCAACGCGCCATTTCTCATCAATGCGACGCTCGGGTCGATCGGTCCGACAGGGCAACTTCAACCGGGCAGCCCGTTATACTCATATCAGGGCGGGACGATTGAAGACTTCGCTGGCCCCACCGGTCAGGTTGTGGTCTCAGGCTTCAGCCCGCTTGGTGTCGACGTCAACAACTTTCCACAGGATAGGGTAAATAATGTTTTCCAGATTGCGGATACCGCGATCCTCCGTCTGGGTGAACATCGGCTGACCTCCGGAGTTGACCTTCGTCGCGCCCAACTCAGCAGCCGCCTCGAGCGGAATTTTCGCTCCCGGGCTGTTTTCAGCGGCGCCCCGGATGTGATCTCCAAATTCCAGAGCCCGACCTTTATCAATCCCAATCAGTTTTACTCGGGTTCAGACTTTGTCGCGAGCGGAGCACCAACCGGTTTCTTTCAGACACACGGTCTGATACCCAACGCGACGGCAAACTCGTCACCCGACCCGACGATCGGCCTTCGTTATTGGCAGAGTGGAGTGTTCCTTTCGGATCAGTTGAGAGCAAAGCCAAATCTCTCGATCACGCTCGGCGTGCGCTACGAACTCAATTCGGTGCCCGGCGAGGTCAATCACCGAATCGAGCGAACGTTCACTGATCCCCTGGTCTTCAAGTTCATCGAAGAGGAGCGCAAACTGACCGGTGGAGTGTCGGGCTTCGAGCAATATCTGGCGGGCCGGAGAGCGATCTATCAGAAGGACACGAACAATCTGGCGCCCCACCTCGCCTTTGCGTGGGACATTTCCGGACGAGCAAAGACCGTCCTGCGGGGCGGCTACGGTATCTACTATGACCAGATTCTTGGTGCGGTGGTCAGCCAATCGCGCAGTGTCTTTCCGACTTTCGTGACCTACAATCTGGCCGGGTTGAGCCCGTCCGTGGGGGGCACCAGACTGGCGCCATTCAACCCGAACCTGCTGGCGCGGCCCGGGACGCTCAATGTCTACAATCAGCTCGCGGTGCTTGGCAACGATGTCGTCGACACACTGGTCAATCTGCGGCGCTTT
>JANNRD010000551.1:0-16372 GCA_031401095.1 Acidobacteriota bacterium | reverse complement strand
AAGGACGCGAAAAGACGCGAACAAGACATGGCCCGGGGTAGTACCCTCAACCATTTTCCCTTCGCGTCTTTTCGCGTTCTTCGCGCCTTCGCGTGAGTCTTTCTTCTTCCCCTCCCCAATCCAAAATCCAAAGTCACTTCGTGGCTTTCTTCAGCTCCGTCGCAACCTTCTCAATCGCTTCGACCCCAGTCGCTTGCTGATCCGTCTGCGCTACCGGGAAGCGAAATGGCGAACGCAGAATGATGATCTCGGGCTGCCGGGATCGGTCACGCGTCTCGCGGACCAGCACCGTCACTGAAGGGCTGCCCGGAGACTGGAAAAGAATCTGCCTCGGGTTTCGCTCACTAACCTGGATGAATGGCTTGCCAAGCTTCTCCTGATAGAACCGAGTGACCGTGTCGACATCGTCCTTCGTCCGCTGCGTCAGCAACTCCCTTCCCGGAATTCGGCTGTACTGACCTGCAGAGGCTCCCGGGTATTCGAAGGGAGTCAGGTCGAGGGGCTTCTCGCCAAGGGCGGTTACATCGCCTCTCTCGGCTGCTCTCTCTGCATCCTCTCTCGCTCGTTCGATGGCCTCCAACCGCTGGCTCACTTGTTCGCGAGCGCGCTCTTGAAACTCCGTCACCGCTCCTGTTAACGACCGTTTCACCTGGTCCTCGATACGGATCCTCTCCAGCCGTGTACGGTCGTCCTGAGAAAGATAAATTCGATCATCATTTGAGGCCTCGTTGATCGCGGCACCGATGCCACCGCTCGCGAGCAGCGCGAACAGCAATCCACCCCATTTTAGCAACCGGCGTTTCTTCTTGAACGACGAGGTGTCGGCCGCCGCCGGGAATCTCCCAGGTGGGACGTAGCCAGGCTGCACGACGGGCGCTGGTCGCTGGTACCTCGCGGTGTCACCTGCAACCGCATCGCCGATGCTCGGTGGCAGGGACATTGAACCCGCCGCGGGCGCGACTGCTTCACGTCTGCCGTACGTGCGAGTCGTCGACTCCAGAGGATCGCTTCCAGGTGCCAACTGCTCGCCGCATTGGCGACAGAATCTTGTGCCATCGGGTGATTGATACCCACACGTTGGACAATGCTGCATAGTTCCACCGTTCCAAGTTCAGCCTGCTTGCGTCAGGCCAGAAGCTTCTCCACCACCAGACCTGCGACGTCGGTCAATCGAAAGTCCCTTCCCTGCGAACGAAAGGTCAACTTCTCGTGATCGAAGCCAAGCAGATGAAGGATCGTCGCGTGCAAATCGTGTACATGTACCCGATCCTCGACGACATTGAACCCCAGGTCATCGGTCACGCCGACAGTGATTCCTCGTTTCACCCCGCCCCCCGCGAGCCACATGGTGAAGGCCTTGTTGTGATGGTCGCGTCCCTTGCTTCGCTTCGCATCAACATCGCTTTCGACCATCGGTGTGCGCCCAAACTCGCCGCCCCAGACAACCAGTGTGTCATCGAGCAGACCGCGCTGGCTGAGGTCCTTGATCAGCGCCGCCGTTGCTTGATCGGTTTGGCGGCACTCTTTTCGAACGCCGCTGGCAACCTCACTGTGATGGTCCCAGGCCTCGTGATAGAGCTGGACAAAGCGCACGCCGCGTTCGACCAGTCGCCGCGCAAGCAGACAGTTATTCGCATACGACGGCTTTCCCGGAACCGCGCCATACATCGAGAGCGTCTCCGGAGATTCCTTCGCAAGGTCCATCAACTCCGGAGCACTCTCCTGCATTCGGTAAGCCATTTCGAAAGCATTGATCCTGGTCGCGATCTCTGGATCGCCCGTCGTCTCGAGATGATGCTCGTTCAAGGCTTTGAGCGCATCGAGCGTTTGGCGCTGCATCCCACGCGTCACCCCGCGCGGGTTTGAGAGCGCGAGAATCGCATCACCAGCGCGCCGGAACGGCACTCCCTGATAGACCGTCGGCAGGAAGCCGCAACCCCAGTTGCCAGCGCCGCCACTCGTGCCACCGGCCGACGAGAGAACCACGAAAGCCGGCAGGTCTCGCGATTCGCTCCCGAGGCCGTAGGTCACCCAAGCACCTATACTCGGTCTGCCAAACTGCACCGAACCGGTGTTCATGAATATCTGCCCAGGCGCATGATTGATCGCATCGGTAACCATTCCGCGGATGATGGCGATCTCGTCAACGACTCCTGACAGTTGTGGCAACGCTTCGGACAACCACGCCCCCGACTTGCCGTATTGCGCAAACTTGAACTCGGACGCGTAAAGGCCAGCGTCCCGCTTGATAAACGCGTAGTCGATTCCCTTGACGAGCTCTGGCGGAACCGGTTGCCCGTTGTATTTCGCGAGTTGTGGCTTGTAGTCAAAGAGATCTAGTTGCGATGGTGCGCCTGCCTGAAAAAGATAGATAACTCGCTTCGCTTTGGGCGCGAAGTGCGGTGTCTTTCGCGCGAGCGGATCAGCTGCGGCCGCACCCTGCGCAAAGAGATCGCCTTCAAGCAGCGAAGCCAGCGCAATCGAGCCCAGACCGACGCCACACTCCCGGAAAAAGTGGCGGCGTGTGACGAGCTTTTTCTGTTCACTAATGATCTCGGCTGCGTAATTCATTTATCCTCGCTCCTGGCTACTCTTTGGTGATTGTCTCGTCCAGATTGAGAAGCAGACGTGCGACCATTGTCCACGGTGCGACGAGGTGCAGATCGACGTCTGCCGGAAGATTGCTCAAATCCGGCTATGACACATAAACGGCCGCGGCGGTCCTCCGCGCGAAGTTTGCTCGCTGTTGCCTGAGAAAGGGCAGAAGCTGCGCCAGCTCGCGAGCGTCAGGAGTGCGGCCTGTCGCCAATCGGAAAGCGTAGATCATCCTCTTTCCATCGGTCGCGCCGCCTTCTCTCCAGATGCGCAACCCGAATGCCTGCGCAGTCTCAACAAAGACCGGGTCATTGAGTGTCGTCAGTGCCTGCAGCGGCGTGTTCGAGCGGATCCTCCGCGTACAGGAAAGATCACCCTGCGGGGCATCAAAAACAAGCTGATTTGGATAAGGGACCGAGCGCTTCCAAAATGTGTACATGCCACGACGATAGCGGTCTTCGCCCTTACTCACCGGCCAGTCCATCGGTCTTCCATAACTGAGATTGAGGACGCCTTCCTGGATCGGCGGATAGACACTCGGTCCACCTATCTTGTGACTGAGCAACCCGCTCACCGCCAGTGAGATATCGCGCACCGTTTCGGCCTCGACCCGAAATCGTGGCGCGCGCGCGAGGTAGCGATTTGTCGGATCCTTGTGCTCATCCATCGGTCTTATCTTTGACGATTGCCGGTAAGTCGTCGAGGTGACGATCAGCCGGTGCAGATGCTTCCAGCTCCAGCCGGATTTCTGAAACTCGACTGCGAGATAGTCGAGCAGCTCGGGATGTGATGCAGGGTCCGAGCGCTTCCCAAAGTCTTCCGCCGTTGCGACGAGACCCTGGCCAAAATATTGCTGCCAGATGCGATTGACGATGACACGGGCGGTGAGCGGATTCTCTTTGGCCGCGATCCAGCGCGCGAGACCAAGACGATTGCGCGGCGCATCACCTGGAAACGGATGGAGGATGGCTGGGACACCCGCAGCGACGGTCGCTTCGGGACGTTTCCAATCACCGCGCCGGAAGATGTGCGTTTCGCGTGTCACCGGGCGCGCGGCAACTGCCAGGGTCGTCGGCCCGTAAGGCCAGCCTTTCATGAGATCGTCGATCCTCCGATTCGCATCGGCCCACTCGCTGACCACTGTTCGGTAGTAGCTGAATATCCCGCGCTGTTGTTCGTTTGTCCGTTGCTCGGCAGGGATGCTGAGCAGGCGGAGGACTTTCGGTGGTGGAGTTGGGGTTTGCCCACCAATCTGCTGCGCAATTCCTATTCCCGCTGCCTTTGGGGAATCGGGCGATGTCCTCACCGAGAGACGGAACCTTCCGATGTTGGGTTTGCCGCCACCGAGGTCAATATTCTCGTCGAACTTCTGCGATATCTGAAAAGTGAGAACCGAGCCACCTTCAAAGTCTATTGGCCTCGCCATCGAGAAGAAGATGTTACGGTCCTGATTTCGCTGACCGGGCCCCGCATCGCTCGACCAGTGCGTTTTAGGGTCTCCGTCAATAAGATTGCCGGGGAGGAACTCCGGCCGCGCAAAATCTGCACGAACCGCTTCAACGGTCAGCTTTGCAGGTGGCTTCGAAGCATCGACGGGGCCTCCCTCAACGCTGAACTCGGAGACATAGAGGCTGCCATCATTGGCCCGGCCCGGCCCGCCACGCGGCAGATTCGGAACGGTCAGCAGTTCGAGACGGATGTCGGAGATATTCCTCAGATTGGTTCGTGCTGTCAGACGATAGTTGTTGCTCGTCGAATTATCGCCCCGTGCGAGAAAGGAACCGTCTTCGAGCCTGTCGAATTTGACACCGAACGAAGCAAATATCTCGGCGTTTTTGAGTGGTATCCATTCCCGCTCATCCCCCCGGGCGATTCGCTCCCAGGCAGCCAGACGCTGTTTCACATCCGGGGTTTGGGCGACCAGGTCATCCTCGATCTGAGTGACCGCGCGCCGGATCTCTTCGCGCTTGCGCGTCACCTCATCGCCAGGTACCTCCATTTCCGGTTCGTCGTCGCTGTTGAGAAAGGCATAGAACTGGTAGTACTCGCGCTGCGCGATCGGATCGAATTTGTGGTTGTGGCATTGCGCGCAGGCGATCGTCAATCCGAGAAATGCCTTTCCGATGGCGTCGACACGATCGATGACACCTTCGACCCGAAACTGCTCGGGGTCGACGCCACCCTCTTCATTGAGCATCGAGTTGCGCAGAAATCCGGTGGCGACTCTTTGATCGAGCGTCGCTCCCGGAAGGAGGTCACCGGCCAGTTGCTCGATCGTAAACCGATCGAAAGGCAGATCGCTATTGAAGGCGCCAATGACCCAGTCGCGATAAGCCCAGATCGACCGCGGACGGTCTTTCTCGAAACCATTGGTGTCGGCATAGCGCGCCGCATCGAGCCACCACCTGCCCCAGCGTTCACCGTAATGCGGCGAGGCGAGCAGACCATCGACCAGCCGTTCGTAGGCGTCGGGCCGGCGATCGTTGAGAAACTGATCTATCTCGGTGAGGGTGGGTGGCAGTCCCGTGAGGTCGAGAGAGAGGCGGCGGATGAGAGTCGCGCGCGTGGCTTCCGGAGAAGGCGTCAGCCCCAGTTTCTCGATTTGAGCAAGGATGAAGTGATCGATCGGATTGCGCGGCCACTTGACGTCCTTGATCGGCGGGAGCGATGCGGCAACGGGGGCGACGAAGGCCCAGTGTTCTCCTGCAGCGCGGGGCTGACGAGCGGCCGTCGAGTGAATCATGGCGAACGCCGAGGTGGCGAACAGAAACAGAAGTCGAACGATTCTCCGTCGCATCGGGTGCCTCTCACTACCTTGATTCAACATTTGGTGCTTTTCCATCAATGGATACGCAAACGAGACGAATATTCTCTCACTATTCTGTGCCAGGCAATATGGCATTTGCTAACGACAGGGACATGCCGAGCTGGGGCTCGGCGTTCCCGGGGCTGGCGCTCACAGGCACGGCCGCGCCTCCTGGGCACGCTGAGCGCCGCCCGACATGGCCTTGGCGTCACCTCCCGACCCGCCTCCTCACAATAAGCAGCCCCACCATCAGCAACGCACTCACCAGGGTCAAGCCAGATCCCACCTTGAGCGACGCCGGCTCATACCATACTTGCACGCGGTGGCGTCCCGCCGGCACCTCGAGACCGCGCAGCAGATAGTTCACCCGCCGGATGCCCTCATCTCGTCCATCGACGCGCGCCTTCCACCCAGGTCCAGAGATCTCGCTCAGAACCAGCATCGCTGCTTGATCGGTCTCGACATCGACAACTATCGTCCCGGCCACCCGCTCCGTAATCGTCACCGTCCCGACACTGTCCGAGAGCGAACTCACCGCCGGCAACTCCGCCAGGCCTGTCGCTTGATCCGGGGCGATGAGGGCGATCTCCTCTGGATTGAACCCGGCCTCTTCCCCCCTAATCACCTTTAGCTGTCCTTCGTCATCCAGGACCCGGAAGCCCCTCACCAGCCAGGCACGGGGCAGCACGTTGATGTTCTCAAAGATCGTGTAGTCCCGATACTCGTCAATCGGACTCCGGGTCTCCAGTTTGCGCCAGCGCCGCGAATCATCGAGTTGAGTGCGATACCCTCCCTCAAGCGTGGCTTCGGAGACTGCCGGGCTGGCAATACCTGGCGCGACCATAACATACCGAACGTTGAGCAGATCAAGTGTCCGATCATCTCTCGCAAGAAGGCTGGAGAGATGGCTCCGCCCCGCCTCATCGATGCCTGCGAAGCGCTTGTACCGGGCATTGAGAAGCGGATCGTACCCAGAGGCCATCTCGTGACCGAAGAAGAGCAATGGGCTGAACTCACCCGACGCGGGATTGATTACCAGATGCACCCGGTGCGGCTCAACTTGTGAGGATGCGGCGAGCGACAATGGCATCGCCGTGCCCAGCTTGTCCTCCAGCCTCTGTGAACTACCGATCGGAGCGAAGGCTGCATACAGATTGAAATCCAAGATGAGCAGTGCCAGCAGCACCCAGTAATAGCGTCCCACTCGACGAGACCGAGTAAAAACGAGGATCATCAATGCCGAAATGGCGACCGCAGCGACTGGAACCCAGACCTCCGCGTCGGCTCTCTCCAAAAAGCCAGTTGGCAGACTATCCAGGTCTGTCAACGATCGGATCAGCGATTCTGCTCGACCGCGCCAAAATGCGACGATGGCCGCAACCGAACAGACAAGGATCATGAGACAGCCAGAAGTGACAACTGCGGTCCGGCTGAGTGCGAGCTCAGCGCCGCGGAGAAACCGGTCGACCGCGTAACCTGCAAGCAACGCCACCCCTAGTGCGACTACCATCCAATACCGGTTCGGGCTGCGAAAGTTATTGACGACAGGCACCCGATAGAGCAACCACGCGACCGGGCCCGAGTACTTTCCAAGCGCGAGGAGCACCCCCGCCACTACAGCACAGCTCCAGAAGATGCCGACACGATGGCGCGCGCGCCAGGCTCCGACGGCACCCGCTGCCGCGAGCGAGAGCGCGAGGGCGCCCAAATAGATTTGCGCTTCATTGTGGTGCCAGTAGGGTCCCCAGTATGGCAGGTGAAAGATTCCCCTCCCCCCGCCGTGGAGATAGGGCATGACTGCGCCCGCCAGCGAGAGCGGGTGGAGTGAGTGCAAGGTGAACATCTCGTATCCCCACGAGCGGCGGACTGACTCGCTTGCAAACTCGATGGCCGGGAGAATCTGAACACCCGCAAGACATGCGCCTCCGACAAAGATGACCGCGCATTGCCCCAGAAATGTCTTCCGAACCGCGCGCTCAGAGGGAATCGCAAAGACGCGAGAGACCGCATACGCAACGGCAAGCAGAGATGAATAAAGGAACGGCTGCGGATGCGCCGCAAACACCTGCCACGAAACCACCAGCCCGCCAAGGACACTCATTCGCCATCCCCGTCGCGTCCCGGCTTCTTGGAAACATCGCTCGATGAAGAAGAGAACCAATGGCGCCAGGGCTGTCACGTGCAATAGCCCGGGGTAGAGCGTCCGCGCGACCGGGTACCCGCCAAACGCATAGATCACTGCAGCAATCATGCTTCCGCGTCTCGAGAGGCCGATACTACGCGCATAGGCCAGGGTCGAGAGACCGGCGATCACGAAACTCAACTCCTGAACAAGCGTCAGCGTTTTGGACGAAACGCCGAGGGCAACGTAGAGCCAGTTGAGTGGATCGAGAACACCCGCCTGCCAGGCGGCAAAGAGAGGCATACCGCTAAAGACAGTCTGATTCCAAAGAGGAAGTTGGAATGAGCGCAGTTGTTGAGCCACTTGCTGATAGGCAGGAAAGAACCAGAAGACGGCGTCCTGATCGGCAAGCACCCGCAGCCCCAGCGTCTCACGCCAGAAGAAGAGGAAAGGGAGAACGATCAGAAAGAGGATGGCAGACAGTCGATGCCGGGATACCTGGAGCAGATGATCGATCAGTCGCACGCGCGTCATGTTGAGAAACTGCAGCTTCCGCTGAAATGCCCCGCCATTCCGCCTAGTTGATCATATCCATGCGACGAGGCAGGGCTGCCCCCCAAACGGGCCGAACGTCTGGCGGGCCAAGATCCACTATCCGAAGATTGAGTTCACCGCGCGGTTTGTAGACTACTGCGTATCTTGTCTCGGCAAGTTCAGGTTGCGTCACAGGAAGCGCTGAGATGTAGGCGAGATAGCGGACACCCAGTCGGTTCCAGTTTTGCCAGTTCTTTGTCGGATCATCCGAGGCAATCGTCTTCCGGTCGGTGTAGAGATGCGTCAGAGCGGGATTCGGGGAAGCGATGACACCACCCACAGGCAGCCGCTCCTTGATAAAACGGAGCACCTCCTCGTTCTCAGCAAAGGCACTCATGAGCCCTGTCGGCTCGGAAGCCGGCGCCCGGTACTTGAGCACGAGATAGCTGACGTTGCCGTAGAGGTGGAGGACGATGATCATCCCGGCGAGTACCGTCAATCCGACCCACTCCGGTCGCCGCGGCTGCTCGCGAAGCCGCAAATGCACATGGAATATGCTGCGCAAGCCAAGCAGGACGTAGTAAAGCGCAAAAGCGGTCAATGGCAGGACAAAGCGGAACGTCTCCCAAGGCCAGAGCAGGACGATACAGAGCGTCGCCGGAACGGCGATCTCGGCCAAAGTAAGCTTCTCCCGGACAGCCGAAATGTAGCCAGCAATGCACAGCAGGCCAAAGACAAACGAGAGCCCGGCCGCACCGGAATCGGTCTCCTGGAAAATGTAGAAGACCTTCGCGACGATCATCTCGCCGGCGTCTCGCGTCATCATTTGACTGGCGTTGTTCCAAACGCGTTCGGGCAATTCGGATGCCGAGATCTCGCCCGCGCGCGCGAGGCCCGCCTTCCTCTGCCAAAACTGCGTCGCGTAGTCCTGGACGATAAAGCCGCTCTGCTCAGCCCGCTCTTCTGCAGTTGGCGCGTGCAGTCGCGAATAGAACATCCACGGCGCGACACAGATGAGAACACCCGCCGCAAAGACCACCGCCGCACGCACCTGTCGCTCTTTGAGCAGGTAGAGGGCAACGCTCCCAATGAGCGCGATCGCGATCGACCTCGTCAGAAAGGCATATGACGCAAAGACAGCAGCAGGCACGACATAGCGCACCAGTCTGCCTCGGTCACCCAACTGGACTCCTCTCTCGACAAATGCGATCACCAGCATGCTACTGAGGAGAAAGACAGGCTCAGACATGACCGTCGAAGAGGCGAGAAAGACAAGAGGGGGCGTGATCGTCGTCGCCATCGCAATCGCCAGCGAGAGATATGAAGGTAACCGACGCGCTCGATGGAAGTACCAGAACGTGACCATCCCGACTCCCATCATGGCTGCGATCGAAACGGACTTGAGCATCCAGACGTTCTGAGGAAACTCGGGTGAGAAGCGAAAGACAATCGAGAGTAACGCCGGGAATCCCGGCGGGTAGAGCGGAAGGATGCCGGGGGTTGGCGAGTTGATCATGGTGAAGCCATGACCGGAGGCGATCGCCTTCGCCAGAAGAACGTACCACGCATCGTCGACAAACATGCCGACGGTGCGATCGAGACGCAGGACGTAAATCGCCAGGGCACCGCCAAAGCAGAGGAGGCTGGCAACCGCCAGGGCCACCCGCCGCCACCGCCCAGGCTCGAGCGTCTCCGGCTGTACCGCTCCATCTGACGCGGTCTCCACTACGGGAGTGTTCGGATCGCTCTGCCTGTTCATTTTTTCTTGGCTTTACTTGGCTGCTTTTTTCGCCGCGGAAGGGCGTGTATCGCGCTCACGGATACGTGCAGCCTTGCCGCGCAGCTCGCGCAAATAATAGAGCTTGGCTCGCCGGACGCGCCCTCGCTTGACGACGTCGATGTGATCGATGATCGTCGCATTGAGCGGGAAGATTCGTTCGACGCCGATGCCGAATGATGTCTTTCGCACCGTGAATGAGGCACGCGACCCATCTCCACGACGGGCAATAACAACGCCCTCAAAAGCCTGCAACCGCTCCTTGTTCTCACCTTCCTTGATGCGCACGTGAACACGGACAGTGTCACCAGGTATGAAGTCGGGAATATTGCTTCTCAGCTCGTTCTTTTCGAGACCTTCCAGTTGATTCATTTCTCACCTCAATAATCTTCATTCGCGCGGCCGGCCTCATCGAGCCAGCGGCTTTCTTCATCCGTCAATGCGACCAATTCAAGTAGTTCAGGCCGCATCTTCAAAGTCTTGAGCAAGGCAGCCCGTCGACGCCAGCGTGCCACTTCACCATGATGACCGCTCAAGAGCACATCTGGCACGCCAATTCCCCTAAACTCCGCCGGTCGCGTGTAATGGGGACAATCGAGTACACCATCCGAAAACGAATCGTGCACCGCCGACGTCTCACTCCCCAAAGCCCCGGGCAAGAGTCGCGTCACGGCGTCAACCACCACTACCGCGGGTATCTCGCCGCCGGTGAGGACATAGTCACCGATCGACAACTCGTCCGTCGCGAGATGCTGAGCAACGCGTTCATCAACACCCTCGTACCGCCCGCAGATCAGAATTATCCGTCGACACTCGTTTGCAAAGCGCGCGGCTTCTGCCTGTTTGAACAGCCTGCCCTGGGCCGAAAGCAGAACCACCGCGGTTCGCTTGCCGTCATGATCGTCACCACCATCACCCGAAGGCGTCTCATCGGCGAGCAGCGATTCGACGGCGCGAAAGATGGGGTCCGGTTTGAACACCATCCCATCCCCGCCACCAAACGGGCGATCGTCTACGACGTGATGCTTATCACTTGTGAAAGAGCGCAGATCGTGAACCGCGATCTCGACAATTCCCTGACTTCTCGCGCGCTGCACGATCCCGTAATCAAACGGACCGGTAAAAAACTCCGGAAAGATCGTCAACAGGTCAAACCGCATATCGGTAGCCGGTTACAGATCCAGCAATCCTTCGGGCGGCGCGATGACAATACGTTTCCGCGCGATATCAATCTCAACACAGATCGAAAGAACCAGGGGAATCAGATGCTCTTTCTCTTCCCCGCGAACCTTCAGCAGCGGCGCGGCACCATGTCTTTCAACCGCCGTTACCCGACCAACAACCCCACCCGAAGTCGTCGCTACAAGACAATCCGCGAGATCGAAATCGTAATAAGTGTCCGGCGGCAGCGGCCGCAACTGGTCACTGGTGATCCCGAGTCTGACACCGCGCAGCGCCTCCGCCTGGGAAATGTCATCATAGCCGGCGATCTTCAGGATGACTCGACGTTTGTGCAGCCGCGCGCGTTCGATCTTTACCCTCTCGACATTTCCGGTCGCCGTCATCGCCCAGACGGCGTCGAGCTTTGTGAAGCGTTCGGGAAAGTCGGTCAGGATATCAGCGATCACCTCGCCACGTAGTCCCTGAGGCCGGGCAATCCACGCGATCGAGATCAGATCTTCGACAGCGGGTCGCAACTCACTCATTCGAGAATCTCAAGCACGAAGCGCTTCTTCAACTTGGTTCCGGAGGCGCTCAGGATCGTCCGGATGGCGCGTGCAGTGCGCCCCTGCTTGCCAATTACTTTCCCGAGATCGCCGTCGCCAACGCGCAACTCGAGCACCGTGGCTTGCGAGCCCTCGATCTCTTCGACCCGGACATCACCGGGATGGTCGACCAGCGATTTGGCAATTAACTCGACCAGTTCCTTCATTCACCCACCTCTACCTCAGCAATCCCCACGGACCCAAACCTGGAACCGGGCGCTTCAGACTGCTGGTTCTGTGGTCGAGACCTGCTGCTTCTCGCTCTTGCGGATCAGGCCGCGAACCGTCTCGCTCGGTTGAGCCCCCTGTGAGATCCAGTAGCTGATGCGTTCGTGATTCAGCTTGAGTTCAATCGGCTCACGGCACGGATTGTAATGGCCGACGATCTCGACAAACCGTCCGTCGCGCTTCGCCGCCTTGTCGGCGACCACCACGCGGTAAAACGGCCTCTTCTTCGCTCCCTGCCTCGTCAATCTGATGGCTAACAAAACGTTTACCTCCCAAAGTGTTAAAGCCTGCGGATTATAGTGCAGTTGCCCTGTGGACGCCAGCAGAGCGCATCCTCATCCTCATGCGGGGCCCTCCCGACAGACTCATTTGCGTTTCTTCCTTTTTGCTTTCTTCTTCCGTGGCCCGACCCCGGTCAACCGTCGAGCGACCCGGCCGCCCAACCCGCCGAGCATTCCGCCGCCAGTCATCTGGCGCATCATGCGCTTCATCTCAACATACTGTTTCAGCAGACTATTGACGTCGCTGACGTGGGTTCCACTTCCCGCTGCAATCCGTTTCCGGCGAGCCCCATTGATGATCTGATGATCCTCGCGTTCAGGCGGTGTCATCGAGTTGATGATCGCCTCGGTCCGCCCCAACTCACGCTCCATCTGAGCGGTCATTTCCGGGGTCATCTTTGGCATTCCCTTGAAGAGGTCTCCGGGTAACATCCCGATGATGCTCTCGAGGGAACCGAGCTTCTTCACCTGTTTCAACTGATCGCGGAAATCCTCGAGCGTGAATTCATTCTTCGAGATCTTTTGCTGGAGCTCGAGGGCCTTCTTCTCATCAACCTCACCCTGGACCTTCTCGATCAGCGTAATAACATCGCCCATCCCGAGAATTCTCGAGACGATCCGCTCAGGATAGAAGGGATCCAGCGCATCATACTTCTCGCCAACACCGACGAACTTGATGGGCTGGCCCGTCACCTCCTTGATTGAGAGCGCTGCGCCGCCGCGCGCATCCCCGTCCATCTTCGTCAGAACGACACCAGTCAGACCGATCCGTTCATTGAACTGAGCTGCGCTCCGGACCGCATCCTGACCGGTCATCGCATCAGCGACGAAAAGAGTTTCGACCGGCTGCATCTCGCGTTTGATCTGCTGCAGTTCCCCCATGAGCGCGTCGTCGATGTGCAGTCGGCCGGCGGTGTCGATGAGGAGCGTATCAAAGCCAACCTGCTCTGCGTGCAGACGCGCCGCACGGCACAGTTCCAGCGGATCGTTGATCGCCTTGTCTTCAAAGATCGGCAGGCCAATCGCTTTGGCAATTACAGCCAGTTGGTCCCGAGCGGCTGGCCGATAGACATCAACTGAGAGAAGCAACGGGCTGCGGTTCTGGTTTTGCTGCAGCCAGCGACCGATCTTCCCGGTCGAAGTAGTCTTGCCCGACCCCTGCAGGCCGACGATCATGACCGAGTTCGGTCGGCGCGACGTGAACAGCAGGCGGCTTGAAGTTCCGCCAAGCATGTCGACCATCTCGTCATAGACGATCTTGACGACCTGCTGGCCCGGCGAGAGCGCCTGAAGCACCTCCTGGCCAATCGCTTTTGCCTTGACCCGCTCAATGAAGTCCTTGACTACCTTGAAGTTAACGTCAGCTTCAAGGAGGGCAATGCGAATTTCGCGCATCGCCAAGTCAAGGTGCTCCGGGGTTAGTCGTCCCTCCCCGCGCAAGTCCTTGAGGACCTTCTTGAGTTTGTCCGACAGCGCCTCAAACATAAGCTGACACGACAAGGCTTCAGCCACCAAATCGGCAGCCTGCGCAAAACCCTAAGCATAGATAGCCGCCGGTGCGCTTGTCAAGGAAAAGGGCGAGGAACGGGGGGGCAGTTTGGCGCTCTCACCTGTAGGAGGCGACTCACGTGAAGGCGCCAACGACGCGAAAAGAGGCGCAGTAGGAAAGGCGAGAAGGTCCGGGCTCAGTCATTTCCCCTTCGCGTCTTTTCGCGTCCTTCGCGTCTTCGCGTGAGTCCCCTCCTACTTCACCGGCCAGCGCTCGGAGTCGGTCCGCGCGGTTTTCAGGTAATTTTCGATGGCGGCGATCGTTCTCGGATACGCATCCGAGACATTGCGACGCTCTGCCGGGTCCGTCGCGAGCTGATACAGTTCGAGTGGGCTGTCTTTGCTCGGGCGCACAGCCTTCCAACTTCCCATTCGCACCGCCTGCTGAAACCCGCGCTCATGAAACTCCCAGTAGAAAAACTTGTGCGTCAGCTGAGACTGACCGCGAAGCGCGCGCGCCATCGAGATGCCATCGATACCCAGAGGAGCCCGCACTCGTGCCACGTCCGCCAGGGTCGGAAGAATGTCCCAATGAGCCCAGACGTGTTCGCTGACTCTGCCTGCGGGGATGGTTCCTGGCCAATACGCAATCATCGGAACGCGGATACCGCCCTCGTAGAGGTCCCGCTTGATGCCACGAAGTCCGCCCGAGCTCTTGAAGAATGCCGGGTCGGCTCCACCCTCGCGGTGTGGTCCATTGTCGCTGATAAAGATCACCAGAGTTCGTCGGTCCTCACCCCGTTCCTTCAGCAGGTCGGCCAGTCGACCGATATCGCGATCCATCCGCGTGACCATCGCCGCAAAGGCCGCGCGCGGTGTCGGCTGAGATCGATAGCCGAGTGACGCCGAATTCGGCGTTGAACCGGTCCTCTTTGCATCGGCTGTCGGATTGACGAAGGGCTGCTCTGGAAACCGCGAACTGAACGGAGCCATGGAATCGTCCGGGACTCGCAGCTCGGCGTGGGGTACGGTGTAGTTCAAATAAACAAAGAACGGTCGTCTGTCTTCTCGCGAGATGAAAGTAGCCGTTTCCTGGGTGAACAGGTCATTGACGTAGTCTCGATCGAGATCGGTTGGTACTTCCTCGCCGTTGCGCCAGAGATGATCAGTGAACTGCCGGTGAGCGTGCCGATGATCGAGGAAACCAAATGAGTGCTCGAAGCCCTTTCGATCCGGCTGACCGGTCGTGCCGGGCGAGCCGAGCCCCCATTTCCCGATGACTGCAGTGCGGTAGCCAGCCTCCCGCAGGACCTGCGCCACCGTTGTGTCCTGTGCTCGCAGCGGAATGTCCCCGTTACCGCGAATCCACGCGTGACCGGTGTTGATGCCGGTCATCAGTGCCGCACGCGATGGCGCGCAAACGGTGCTGCCAGAGTAATACTGCGTGAAGCGGATACCCTCACGAGCCAGTCGATCGAGCGAAGGCGTTTGAAATTGGGTCTGCCCGTATGCGCTCAGGTCGCCATAACCGAGGTCGTCTGCCTGGATCAGCAGGATGTTTGGGCGGGCCGCTGCTTGCGCCCTGCGAGCCCTCGGGGATTGGGCCAAGCCAACCTGTAGGATTGGCAGCAACGACAGAAGGAGGGGCAACAGCAAAAACGTTAAGCCGGCAAGATATCTTCTGCGCATTGGTCTTCGTCTCAAGTTCAGGCAAGCTCGAGGAGAGCCAGTTTCGGAGTACCGCTACCACCGATCACGCTCTGAGCAATACACGAGGATTCTTCAGTCTGACGCACTCGCGCCAGCAGGTCGTGACGCCACCGCGAGGAGAACACCAGGAATGATGAACATGAAGAAAAACGGGTTGAAACCGGTGATGACCAACGCCCAGATGCCAAAAGCGAGATACGCGATGGCGATGACCACAGCCGGAAGGGTCGAGACGTTCTCACCACGTAACCGCTTCCTGAAGAGCACGACGACGATCATCCCCAGTGCAAGCATTACCACGCCGCCGTAGTGCCAGCCGATCTTCAATCCACTTACCAGGTCTTGAGGAACCCCCGCCGATGACAACTCAGCGTTGACGCCCTTCCAGCCCAGGAAAGAATGGGCGCCACTGCTGAGAATGAGTAAGGCTCCGGCAATGAGCCCAAGGATTGCCCGCACTTTCGCCATGGTCTCTCCTTGCCGAAATCGATTAGGTGTCTCGGCTTACTAGTCCAGAGTTTTGACGAGGCTCTGTATCTTCTTGAACTCGCTAGTGCCCGCGGTACCGCACAACTCGAAGAGCGCCATTTCGACGCTTGAGATAATCACGCCAGAGCTCGCAAGCTTCTTGATGGCGATCTCGCGATTGCGTTCGAACCGAGCGCCGATGGCATCGACGATGAGGTGCACCTGATAGCCGCGGGCCAGCAGATCGTGTGCTGTTTGGCTGACGCAAATGTGCGCTTCGATTCCGCAGACGGCGATCTGTTCGATGTGGCGTTCGCGCAAACGGGTGTCAAACTCCTGCACTCCACATGCCGAGAACGACAGCTTCTCGATCGGCTCCGTTCCTTCCGGTAACCGCATCTGAATCTCCTCAACGGTGTGACCCAGCCCCTTCGGGTACTGCTCCGTCACAAGGACCGGCAAACCAAGCACGGTCGCGCCCTCAACCAACACCCCAATCCGTCCCGCCAACTGGCTGAACCCGGCAATCCTTGGGCTCATTGCCGGAGCCTTACTCATTCTCAGCAGTGGCGCCCATTCTTTCCTGGGCTGGAAGGG
>JANNRD010000550.1:0-6617 GCA_031401095.1 Acidobacteriota bacterium | reverse complement strand
GCACGTTGGAGCGCTATCGGACGCTACGCAATCTGGGTCTCGATAAGCATCGTGCGAGCTTCGATCAGACCCACCGTTTCATTGCGAACTTCATCTATGAGTTGCCGTTCGGCACCGGGCGCCGCTTCTTTGGTACCGGGTTTGCGCCCTTGCGCAAGGCACTTGAAGGATGGCAGGTCGGCAGCATTATCTCGTATCAGACCGGTGGCCCGGTTTCGATTTTGTCGGGTCGCACGACCTTCAATCAGTTCGGTGGATCCATTGGAGCTCAGTTGGTGGGGAGCACGACAGTCGACACCTTCGCCAAAGCAGCGGGTATCTACAAGACTCCCGCTGGCGTGTTCTTCTATGACCCGACCAAGTTGATCGACGTCACGACAAACGCAACAACGGGAGCCTTGACGGGAGCGACACTCAAGACTGGTCTTCTGGCGGCCCCTGCTCCAGGCGCTTTTGGCACTTTCCCGCGAACCCAGTTCAACGGACCGAAGTTTGCCCAGACAGACATCAGTATCAGCAAGCGAACGCGCATCTATGAGAAGGTTGACATGGAACTCAAAGTCAACTTTATCAATGCCTTCAATAATGTAAGCTTCGTTTTTGGCGACACCAACTTTGATGCTTCCAACTTCGGCCGCATCAGTTCGACCAGGACTGCGGCGCGCAACATCAACTTCATTCTGGGAATTAACTTCTAGAACGAAGCAGCGTCAGGAATCGACGCGGACCTGAATAAAAGCCAGTAGTAGTCAGAGCGGTCCGACTACTACTGGCTTTTTGTTTGGTGACGGCAAGGCCACAGCGGGGTTAAGCTCGCAGCCATTCGTAGACATGGAGCATTTATGACTGAAGACAGCTTCTTCGTGATCTGCCCCTACTGCGGCGAGGAGGTTGAGACCCTCCTCGAAGCCGACATCCTTGGCAGCTTCGTCCAGGACTGCGAGGTTTGCTGCAACCCCTGGCAGTTGAGGGTCTGGTTTGACGGCGAAGACCGCTACGTCGATGTGGCACGCGCTGACGGCTCGGAATAGCAGCAACAGCCGGCAAGCCGCAGCGGCAGACTAAAACTCGGATTGATTCCCCCAACGCCCGCAAGTCGAGTGGACACAGAAGAAAATGAGACGGTATTTCTGCGTAGTATTGCTGGTATGTTTATCGACGGCCATTCCCGTCTTCGGGCAATCACGTCCCAACGTCGTCCTGATCTACATGGATGATCTGGGCTACGGTGACCCATCGTGCTACGGCGCGAGGGGGCTGCGCACCCCGAATATCGACCGACTTGCGCGCGAGGGATTGCGCTTCACCGACGCGCACTCGCCCGCAGCGACCTGCACGCCGTCGCGCTACGCGCTCTTGACCGGCGAATACGCCTTCCGCAAGAAAGGGACGGGCAT
The DNA here is from genome assembly GCA_031401095.1 of Acidobacteriota bacterium. Taxonomy (GTDB): domain Bacteria; phylum Acidobacteriota; class Blastocatellia; order RBC074; family RBC074; genus JANNRD01. The sequence goes on along the minus strand of JANNRD010000550.1, from coordinate 5,220 downwards.
CCTGCCGGGCGATGCAGCTCTGATCATCGAGCCGGGTCGCCTGACGGTCTCCTCGCTGATGCAGAAAGCCGGTTACAAGACCGGCGTGGTCGGCAAGTGGCATCTCGGACTGGGGCCACTGGGCGGAGCGGATTGGAACGGCGAAGTTCGGCCCGGCCCGCTCGACGTCGGCTTCGACTACGCGTTCATCATGGCCGCAACCGGTGACCGCGTACCGACGGTCTATGTCGGGAACCGCCGCGTCGTCGGCCTCGACCCGCGTGACCCGATCAAGGTCAGTTATGAGGAGAAGGTTGGGGACTGGCCGACGGGCAAGGAGAACCCCGACCTGCTGACGATGCATCCGAGCCACGGTCACGATATGACCATCGTCAACGGCATCAGCCGCATCGGCTGGATGACGGGCGGGAAAGCGGCTTTGTGGAAGGATGAAGAGATGGCCGACGTCTTTACGAGTAAGGCCGCGGCGTTCATCGAGCAGAATCAGCGCGAGCGGTTCTTCCTCTACTTCGCGACGCACGACATCCACGTGCCGCGCGTGCCGCACCCACGCTTCGCGGGCAAGTCGGGAATGGGGCCGCGCGGCGATGCCCTGGTCGAGGCCGACTGGAGCGTTGGCCAAATTCTGGACACGCTGGATCGGCTCAAGCTGACAGACAAGACTATGGTCATCTTCACGTCCGACAACGGACCCGTGGTTGACGACGGCTACAAAGATGACGCGGTTCTGAAGCTCGGCGCTCACAAACCCGCCGGAGTCTTGCGTGGCGGGAAGGGCAGCAACTTCGAGGGCGGCACGCGCATACCGTTGATCGTCCGCTGGCCTCGGCAGGTGAGGCACGCCGTGTCCGACGCGCTCGTCTCGCAGATTGATCTGCTCGCTTCGTTTGCTTCCCTCACCGGCCAGAAGCTCGCGGAGGTCGACGCTCCGGATAGCTTCGACGTGTTGACGGCGCTGCTCGGCAAATCAAAAACCGGCCGCGAACATCTCCTCCAGCAGGCTGGGGTGCTCTCACTGCGGCAAGGAAGGTGGAAGTACATCGAGCCGGGACGCGGGGCGAAGGTGAACGTCAACACAAATACTGAGATGGGCAACGACCCGGCTGGGCAGCTTTACGACCTGAGCCGCGACCCCGGCGAACGGGAGAACCTCGTTACGCGGAAAACCGACAAATTCAGGGAGTTGGGAGCACTGCTCGAACAACTCCGACAGGCAGGCCGGACCAGACGTTGAAACTGCCCTCAACATCGGCGGCTGATGGCGGCTTCGATACAACATGTTTCTCAGGAGGAGATTATGCCAAGAGTCGTGGACCTTCACATCAACGGAACCAGACGTCGAGTTGAGGTGGATGCCGCGAGAAGCCTGCTCAGCGTCTTGCGCGACGACCTCGACCTGACCGGCGCCAAGTATGGCTGCGGGGAGGGCCAATGCGGTGCCTGCACGGTGCTCATTGACGGGCGCGCGGCGCGGTCGTGCATTACCCAAGTGAGTACGGTCGCGGGCAAGCAGGTGACGACCATCGAAGGGCTCGAGCAGAACGGGCGACTGCACCCGGTGCAAGAAGCGTTTATCGAGGCGGGTGCGATGCAGTGCGGCTACTGCATCCCGGGAATGATCATGTCCGGCGCCGCTTTGTTGAAGAAGAACCCGCGTCCGTCCGCGGCAGAGATCAAAAGTGCGATGGAAGGGAATGTCTGCCGATGTGGCACCTACGCGCGGATCGTCGAGGCTCTTCGCCGCGCGGCAAATAGCGACAGGGCACAGAAAGGAGGCGCCAAATGAACGAAGGACCAACGGATGAGGTCCTCATCGAGCCAGAGAGATATGAACTGAGCGCCGAACCCGCATATCGTTTCAAGCTGGTCGATTTGGAGCGGCGCGATTTCTTCAAGGTGCTGGGTGGCGGCGCGCTGATTGTCTTCGCCCTCAAAGATGCACCGGCCCAGCAGGAGTCGGCGCAAGAGTCGGGAGGAGGAAGGCGCGGGTCCGGCCAGGGAACGCCTCAACAGATTGACGCGTGGCTGCACGTCGGGGAAAACGACATCGTCACGGTCTATACCGGAAAGGTCGAGGTGGGCCAGGACATCCGCACTTCGCTCGCGCAAGTCGTGGCTGAAGAGCTGCGCACATCGCTGACGTCGGTGCGACTGGTCATGGGCGACACCGATCTGACACCCTTCGACGCCGGCACGTTCGGAAGTCTGACCACACGCGTTATGAGCCCACAGTTGCGTCAGGCCGCCGGCGCCGCGCGAGAGCTGCTGATTGATCTGGCCGCCGAACAGATGAAGGCAGAACGCGGCTCGCTCGTCATGGCCGACGGCAAGGTGACGAACCCCTCGACGAAGCAATCGTTGCGTTTCGGGCAATTGACCAGGGGCCAGAAGCTGATGAAGGCGATCGGCGAGGGTGCTGCGCTGACGCCCCCGGATAAGTGGAAGATTGCCGGAAAGCCTTTGCTCAAGGTCAACGGCCGAGAGATCGTCACCGGAAAGCACCAATACACGCCGGACATGAAGCGTCCCGGAATGCTGCATGGGAGAGTTTTCCGCCCTGCAGCGTTCGGCGCGACGCTGGCTTCTGTTGACACGAAGGAGGCAGAGGCCTTGAGCGGCGTGATCGTGGTGCGCGACGGCGATTTCGTTGGTGTTGCTGCGCCGACCGAGCAGATGGCTTCCCACGCTCTGACCACGATCCGTGCCGAGTGGAAGACCACTCCACAGGTTTCAAGCAAAGAACTCTTCGATCATCTAAAGAAGCCGCAGGGTGAGAGACAGGGTTCCGAAAGCCGCCCCATTTACTCGCGCGGCTCGATCGCAGAAGGTCTGGCGGCGGCCCATCAGAACCTTAAACAGACCTACACGGTCTCCTACATCGCACACGTCCCGCTGGAACCGCGCGCGGCGATTGCCGAATGGACGGACGGCAAGCTCACCGTCTGGACCGGGACGCAACGTCCCTTCGGCGTCCGCAGCGAGTTAGCGAGTGCCTTTCGCATCCCCGAGACCCGGGTTCGCGTGATCATGCCCGACACTGGTTCGGGCTACGGTGGAAAGCACACCGGCGAGGCGGCCATCGAAGCGGCGCGGTTGGCCAAAGCCGCGGGCAAGCCGGTCAAGCTCGTCTGGACACGCGAAGAAGAGTTCACGTGGGCGTACTTCCGTCCCGCCGGCGTGATCGAGATCACGAGCGGCGTCAGTAGGGATGGGATCATGACAGCGTGGGAGTTTCACAACTACAATTCCGGCTCGGCCGGCATTCGCCCGAACTACGAGGTTCCCCACCAGCTCATCCAGTTTCATTCCGCCCGCTCGCCGCTGCGTCAAGGTTCCTACCGTGCGCTGGCTTCGACGGCCAATCATTTCGCACGTGAGGTCCACATTGACGAACTGGCAGAGAGTCTGAAGACGGACCCGCTTGAATTCCGGCTGAAGAATTTGAAGGACCCGCGGTTACGCGACGTGCTCGAGGCGGCGGCCAAAGCATTCGGATGGGGTAAGGCCAAGGCACCTTCGGGTCGTGGATATGGAATCGCAGGCGGATTCGAAAAGGGTGGTTACGTCGCGAACTGCGTCGAGGTCGCGGTTGACGGCGCGAGCGGCAAGGTAAAGATCGTTCGCGTCGTGACGGCGTTTGAGTGCGGCGCGGTGATCAACCCCGACGGCCTCAAGAATCAGATCGAGGGGGCGGTCGTTCAGGGAATTGGTGGAGCAATGTTCGAAGCAGTCGGGTTCGAGAGCGGAAAGATACTCAACCCGCGTTTCTCGCTCTATCGTGTCCCGCGCTTCAGCGATGTCCCGAGCCTGGAGACGGTCCTGCTGGACCGCAGAGACCTGCCGTCGGCGGGAGCGGGCGAGGCGCCGATTGTTGCGCTGGCCCCGGCAGTGAGCAATGCCATTTTCAATGCTGCGGGCGTTCGCCTCAGATCGCTGCCAATGGTACCGGAAGGTCTGAAAGCTTAGGCCTGCGAGCGCCCGGATCGCTTGATCGCGCGAAAGTGAAGGTGTTGAAATTGAAGGACGAGGAAATCGAACTACCTGACTTACCGAGAATCCTGGGAGAGGCCATGCAGAACATCGCCTCGGGGCAACGGCCGCTACTTCTCGCGGCGCTTGAAAGGCTAGCTGCTGACCGCTATCGCTTGTGGGCAAAGGCGCATCCCGATCCAGAGATCAGGGAGGGCCTGTTGGCTTGCGCAGAACGGGAGGAAGAAATCGCGCGGCGCGTCGAGTCACTTCACGCCCATGCTGCCGAGGACCAGAAGGCGCTTCTCGCGGAGAACCCTGAATTGCTGGTTCTGAATCGCACGCTCTTCGAGGGGCGCCTCCTGACGGATCAGTTCTTGATGCAGGCCGAGGGCGAGCGCGCCGGTGCAGCCGCCTGGCGGGCGTTGGCTTTAGCCGCTACCGATGCGCCGACTGAGGAGCTACTTTTGGGATGCAGCACGCTGGAGGAGGCAAACGCCGCCTTCCTGCAGTCGTTGCTATGAATCGAACTACCGAAAGGGAGCAGACCAGATGAATTTCCGTACCGCTGCGCAAACAGCTCTCATGGCGATGCTATGCCTTTTCACTGCTCGAGGTGCGGTGCAAGAGGCCAAGGTTACTCCGCTCATGACCAGGGACCTGGCTGGGCTGACCGGCAAGGAAGCGATGGTGCTCACGGTGGAGTACGCGCCGGGTGCCACGTCGAGCAAGCACCGACACAACGCGAACACTTTTGTTTATGTCCTCGAAGGCTCGATCGTCATGCAGGTCGAAGGCGGGAAGCCGGTAACCCTCGGACCAGGCCAGACGTTTTATGAGTCGCCCGATGACGTCCATGTAGTCTCGAAGAATGCGAGCGACTCTCAACCAGCCAAGTTTCTCGTATTCTTTGTGAAGGACAAGGGAGCTTCGTCGCTCATCCCGGTGAAGTAACGCAGACTGAAATGAAGGACCTCGCTGCCCGGTCGGAGAATCGTCCTGGCGCGCTGGCTGAGATGGGCGACTCTCTTTTCCACGCCAATGTGACGGAGATTGCCAGGAGTCAAAGAAAGAACCGGGATTCGCGACCTTCTGTCGAAAGGACAGGTCGATCGCAAATCCCGTAAATGCGAGAGTGAGCTGCTTGAGCCCAAACTAGATTGCTTGGGCGACAAAACTTAATGCAAATGAGTCAAGTTTTTTGAGGTCGACTTCAACTCAAAACGCTGCAGCTGTCGTCGCGTCGTTGCC
>JANNRD010000549.1:0-3343 GCA_031401095.1 Acidobacteriota bacterium | reverse complement strand
AACAACGGAACATACGGAAAAGCACGGAATCCACGGAAAGGATTGGGGCATGCCCGCACCTTTCCGTGGATTCCGTGCTTGTCCGTATGTTCCGTTGGTCTCTTCAGCGCTTAACGATCGCAGCGATCGCCCTTACTTCCTGCACCATCTCCCGGAACATATCGAAGAACAGCGCCTGAGGCCCATCACACAAAGCCCGCTCCGGGTAAGGGTGAATGTCGACGAGCAGCCCGTCGGCGCCGACTGCCGTTCCGGCCCGCGCCAGTGGAATGACCTTATCTCGTTTGCCCGTGCTATGACTCGGATCGACGATGATCGGGAGATGAGAAATTCTTCGCACCGCGGGTATCAATGACAAATCCAGCGTAAACCGCGTGTGATTTGCAAATGTCCGCACACCGCGCTCGCAGAGGATCACCTCGTAGTTCCCTTCCGACATGATGTACTCCGCCGCCAGCAGAAACTCTTCAACCGTCGAGGCCATCCCGCGTTTCAACAAGACGGGTTTTCGCGTCTGACCCGCGCGCCGCAGCAAGCTGAAATTCTGCATGTTGCGTGTGCCGATCTGAATCACATCGGCGTATTTTTCGACAAGATCGAGTGCGGGCTCGTCAGTGGCTTCGCTGACGATCTTGAGCCCAAACTCATCTCGAACATCTGCGAGTATCTGAAGACCTTCTTCGCCGAGGCCCTGGAAAGCATAGGGCGAGGTACGCGGTTTGAAGGCGCCTCCGCGGAAGAATTTGCAACCCTCGTCGGCGACTGCTTTGGCGGTGAGGCGGGTTTGTTCGCGGGATTCGACGGCACAGACACCGGCGATGATGGCGAACTCATCGCCACCGAGCTCGGCGTCACCGATGCGGATGACGGTTCGGTCGGGGCGCAGTTCGCGGCTGACCAGTTTGTAGGGTTTGGTGACACGGACGCATTCGGCGACACCGGGGAGGTCGGCGAAGGGAGAGGGGTCGACGGCGCCGGGGTTACCGGTGATGCCGACGGCGGTACGGCTCGCGCCGGGCATCGGGTGCGAGCGCAGACCGAGTGATTCGATGACTTCGAGGACGCGCTGGACTTCCGATTCCGTCGCGCCAGCCTTCATGACAATAAGCATGTGTTCTCCAGATGGAATTAAGATTTAACGCAAGGGCGCAGGGACGCAAGGGAAGATCAATTGGATAATGTCTTCATCCATCCCCACCTTCGCGTCTTTCGCGTCTTCTTCGCGCCTTTCGCGTTAAACCTCCCCTCCTACTACATTCTCTCCGGCGCCTCGATTCCGAGCAGCCCCAATGCCTCTTCCAACCGCCTTCTCACCAGATCCGCGACCAGCAACAACAACATCTTCCTCACCGGGTCCGTCTCACTGAGGATATGAAAGTTGTGATAGAACAAATTGAACTGCTTCGCCAACTGAAAAGCATACTTCGCCACCTGCGTCGGCTCGAAGTTAACAGCCGCTGATTCCGCTACCTCATCCAATCGGCCCGCCAACATCACCAGCGACCACAACTCATCGCCACCTTCGCCCGCAAAAAAGGCCCCAACCTTCTCTTCACCCACGGTCGCAAAATCGCCGTGGACATCCTCTGCCGATCTCCCCAATTTTCGAAAGATGTTGTTTGCCCTCACAACCGAGTACTGAATATAAGGTCCGGTCTCACCCTCGAAGCTGAGCGCCTCCTTGAAATCGAACGCGATGACCGAGGTGCGCGTGAACTTCAAGAGAAAGTATCTCAGCGCCGCGACGGCGATCTGGTGTGCGATCGCACGTTGAGCCGCTTCCTCTAGTTCCGCATGCCGTGCGCGCACTTCTTCAAACGCTCCCGCTTCCAGCCTGTCGATCAGATCGTCGGCTTTAACGCCGAGCCCCTTCCTCCCCGACATGCCGATCTGAGCCTTCTGCGAATCTGCTTCTGAGAGCTCAGTCCCTAACTCGACCGCCGCCGCCGGCGTCAAGGTCACCTTCTCATACGCGAGGTGAGCACTCCGCGCGACGCGTGCGTCGTGATCGATCTCCATGACACCGCGTTTGACGTTGGCCTGCGGATAAGACTGACCAACATCGATGACATTCAAGAACGCAGTGCCATTGCCAAATACCCGGTCCGGTTCAATGGCCTCGCGCTCATCCGCAGTCGTCATCCACACCTGTCGGCCGTGGTGATCGATCACAAATGGCCTGTAGCGGAACTCGAGACCGAGCTTACCCAGCTTCCATAGGTGATAGGCAATGTCCTTACCGGTGTAGGTGACGATGCCATTCGAGCGAACGATGATCTTGTCGGCGTCGTGTTCGCGATCGGCGTCTTGTGAGTCCTCGTCCTGCGACTCGGCGCGCATGACCCAGCAGCCTTGATTGCGGCCTTCGGTTTCGAGGTGGATGGCTCCATTCGATTTGAGCAGCTCGAAGGCGCGTTTCCAGAAGTGGAGGTGAAGGATGTCGCTCTCACGCGCGAGCAGATCGTAGCTGATATCGAGCCGCGCCATGGTCGCGAGATGGCACCTCACGATGCGAGTCGAGATGAGTTCCGCGATCTCGGCGACTTCACCCTCACCTGATTCGAGAGCGTGAAGGGTCTGCGCGCGAAGCTCGAGCCGCGTCTTGTCCTCTTCATACCACGCGCCAACACGCGCGTAGAGGTCCCAACACACGTAGTCGAAACTATCCGAAGTCTCGATGATCGTCCTGATCTCATCGGGAGACTTGCTTTCCAGGTGGAGGAACCCAACTACCACATCGGCTACCTGGACGCCGGTGTTATCGATGTAGTTATGGATCTCGATCTCTTCACCGGTAGCGCGCAGGATACGGACGATGGTGTCACCGAGAACGGCATTACGGACGTGCCCGATGTGAGCGGCCTTGTTTGGATTGATCGAGGTGTGCTCAACGATCATCTTCCCACGGTCGGATGGCGCGATTGATTGGCCTGCATTTGCGACCAGGTCCCGAAAGATTTGTGCGCGATCAAAGAAGACATTGAGGTAGCCGGCTCCGGCGATTTCGACGCGAGCTACACCGGGGAGTTCGCGGAGCTTCTCGGAGAGCAGAGTCGCGAGTTCACGAGGGTTGCGTTTCTGACCGGTAGCGGCTTTCAGTTGTTTGGCGAGCTCGAAGGCGATGGGAAATGCGAGGTCACCAAGTTCCGTGCGAGGGGGAACCTCAGCGGCGACATCGGAGAGCGAGATGGCGACGTGTTCGTGAACGAGCTCGAGCAGCCGCTTCTTGACGGTATCAGAGAGAGACAAAGACATTTATTATTTCTATCACCTTGAGAGCGGCGTGGTCAAACCACAGGCACAGGCACCGGCACAACCACCGAGGCACAGAGACCCAGAGAAA
>JANNRD010000548.1:0-3822 GCA_031401095.1 Acidobacteriota bacterium | reverse complement strand
CTCAAACGTCTACACCTGTGGCGATCGCGATCAGTTGGTCTACTTTATTGAGAGTGGACAGATCAAACTCCTCATGCTCTCGCCTGAAGGACGGGAGTGCTTGCTGGCGATACATTCATCGGGAGATATCTTTGGCGAATTGTGCTTGTCTGGACTTGGGGCACGGCTCGAAACCGCGACTGCCATGGAAGACACAGTCCTCAAGCAGATCCCCTGTCCAAAGTTCTTTGCGCGATTAGACCGCGACAGGCTCTTCGAGGGCTTCGTTCAATACCTCGCCGTGCGAATTGCCGATCAGCAACAGGTCATCGCCAATCTGGTAACGGTCGATAGCGAGCAACGGCTTGGCAAGACCCTCTTAAGCCTCGCGCGCACACTCGGCAGGAAAGACCCGCGTAGCGTCCGCATCGAGCTGAAGATCACACACGAGGAGTTGTCAGCCATGGTGGGCACGACGCGGCCCCGGATCAGCGTCTTCATGCAACGCTTCAAGAATCTCGGCCTGATCGAGATAAACGAAGATCACTTCCTCGTTATCAAAGAAAAGAAGCTCTCGCGTTACCTCGCGCAGATCGCCTAGGACGACGTCCGCAGCGGGCTCCTCTCAAGATCTTCGCCGATAATTCTTTTTGACCGTGTCTCCTATTGGACTGAAAACACAGCCCTGGGTGACCCGATCATCTCTTCGTTTTCCGGGCCCGCCGTGACAATTCTGCGGTCCTTTCTTTTCGAGACTGTCCAATATTGAACAGCCGGCCTCTGCAGGCTGCGCAATTATCAACTCTCAAACGCTCTTCTGAGTTTTGCTGCCTGAGGCAGAAGGTAAAAGGGGAAATCATAGCCGACACAATCACGTCCGGGACACTCCTGATTGCAGATGGAGCCGTTTTGCCAACCGGCCTGAAGTACGAAAGCGAACCTTGTGTGACAGGGTGGGGTCGGGTCAGGGACCTCAAGAGCAAGGGTCTGGATGACATGATTGTGCGGGCCGGCTGGAGTTTTTTTTTCATCGCCGGTGGGATTCAGATGATCGCTTTTGGATCTGACGAGAAACGGACCACGGTCAAGGCCCTGAAGCGGATTGTCGCGACTCTGAAGGCACAGAAGTTCAATTGCCTGGAGATTGACCAGGTCGCGGTCAGACGCTTTCTCGGCTTGCCGTACGTCAGTGTTTCCGTTCATTTGCGGCATATTCAGGCGGGTCAGGTCCTTTTCGCGGACTAGGAGCAGGCTGAAGGGCGCGTCACGTTCGTTTTTGCGACTGGCGACAGGGCACTCACAAGGAGAAGTATGTCAAAGAGAAATGGTGACAGAGCCAGATTTGGGAAGGAACGCCAGAAGAAGATGCTCCGGCGCGCGCGCACAGAGGCATTGCGCAAGGCGATGGATGGGAAGTCTGCAGAACCCGAAGCAGCCAGAACCTCTGAAGTTGGGACGACGTCCGGACCCGCCGACTGACCGTCAAAAGGCCGACATAGCCGCCGCAACGGTTGAAGATCAGCCATTCCGACTTACGAAGGAGAGAACCGCTTTCTCTTTCCTGACCTTTCTGACTGCGTCAGGTGGCCCGCCCGTGCGAAAGCAGGCGATCGGGCCGGGGCTCGACGTTCCTGAGGGCTCGTCACAACTCAATTAATTAGGGGAAGGAACTGAACATGGCCAAGCAAATTGTTTATGGGACGGATTCACGCGCCGCAATCTTACGAGGTGTCAACTTGCTCGCCGACACGGTCAAGATCACGCTCGGCCCGCGCGGGCGCAATGTGGTCATTGATAAGAGCTTTGGTTCGCCGACGATCACCAAAGATGGAGTCACCGTCGCGAAGGAGATCACGTTGCGCGACCCGCTCGAGAACATGGGTGCACAGATGGTGCGTGAGGTCGCTTCGAAAACTTCCGATGTCGCTGGTGATGGAACGACGACTGCCACCGTGCTCGCGCAAGCGATCTTCCGTGAAGGCGTCAAGACGGTGACCGCGGGCGCGAACCCAATGGCCCTGCGCCGCGGCATTGACAAGGCGGTCGAGCGCGCTCTGAAAGAGATCAAGCGCCTCGCCAAGCCCGTCGCAGGCGACGCCATCGCACAGGTGGGGGCGATCTCTGCCAACGGCGATGCCAATATCGGCAAGATCATCGCCGAGGCAATGGGGAAGGTGGGCAAGGACGGCGTCATCACTGTCGAGGAAGCTCAGACGATGGAGACCTCGTTGGAATTCGTCGAGGGAATGCAGTTCGACCGCGGCTATTTGTCGCCCTACTTCGTCACCGATACCGCGCGGATGGAAGTGGTGCTGGCGGATGCGTTGATTCTACTGCACGAAAAGAAGATCAACTCGATGAATGAAATCTTACCGTTGTTGCAGAAGGTCGCCGAGAAACGGCAGCCGCTGTTGATCATCGCGGAAGACATTGAGGGGGATGCACTCGCGACGCTGGTCGTCAACAAACTCCGCGGCGCGCTGATCGTTGCCGCCGTCAAGGCGCCGGGCTTTGGTGATCGCCGCAAGCAGATGCTCGAAGACATCGCGATTCTGACCGGCGGCCAGGTGATTAGTGAAGAACTCGGCCTCCAGCTTCAGAAGATCGAATTAGAGCAGCTGGGACGCGCCAAGAAGATCGTCATTGACAAGGACAGCACCGTCATCGTGGAAGGGCGCGGGGAGCCAGTGGAAATCTCCGGCCGGATCAAGACCCTGCGCGCGCAGATAGTCGCCGCCACCTCGGACTACGATCGCGAGAAATTGCAGGAACGCCTTGCCAAACTGGTGGGCGGTGTCGCCGTCATCAAGGTCGGCGCGGCAACCGAGATGGAGATGAAGGAAAAGAAAGCGCGGGTCGAAGACGCGATGAACGCGACGCGGGCGGCAGTCGAGGAAGGCATCGTCCCAGGCGGCGGTGTGGCTTATCTGCGCGCGGCGAGGGTGTTGGAGAAATTCAAGATCTACAAGGGTGACGAAGTGGACGCAGACGAGCAGATCGGCGTCAATATCGTCAAACGTGCCCTCGAGGAGCCGCTCCGGTTGATTGCGCAGAATGCAGGCAGGGAAGGCTCGATCATCGTCGCCCGGGTTCGCGCCGAAAAGAACGAACTGGTCGGCTTCAACGCCTTGAGCGGAGAGTTTGAAGACCTCGTCGCCGCGGGTGTCATCGATCCGGCCAAGGTGACGCGCACTGCGCTGCAAAATGCTGCCTCGATTGCGGGCTTGTTGCTGACGACGGAAGCGCTGATCGCGGACTGCCCTGGTGCTCAAGTAGCGGCAGGCATGCCAGCGGGTGGTGGAATGGGCTTTTAGAGCTCTGTCTGCAGCAAGAAACGCGAGGCTGAGCAAAAGGACTTGAGTGGTCCCGGCCTGCATAAAACTTTTTTATGGAGAGCCGGGATTCATTAGCAACGGTGTTGGATTGTATGCTACACTCCACCCGGTTGAAAAAAAGCCTCTTTGGTTGATCGTATCAGTTACTTGCCTTCTTGACAGACCGCAACGAGCTTTTCCCTCGAACTTAAAGTCCGCTCAATTCTTCAACTAGAGCCCACCCTTCGGTCGGCAACGGTATTGTGTGGTCAATTGTGAACTACGCGATCGGGCTGCGAGAGAGGGCAACTAGAAATGCGATGAAGCCACTCATTGATTTGAGTGCCGGTTGTGGCCCAGGGAGCCGTTAGCCAAGTTACGACCGCATGCTTCAGTTTGATTGAGAGGAAATCAATGTCAGTTAAGTTATATGTTGGGAACCTGTCCTTCAGCACGACGGAGCAGGATCTGCAAGACGAATTCGCCGCACACGGTCAGGTCAACTCTGCGAACATCATCACCGACCGTG
>JANNRD010000547.1:0-3341 GCA_031401095.1 Acidobacteriota bacterium | reverse complement strand
GTCAGTTCGTCCAGCGACGCCAAGGACACCTCCTCGACCGTACGGAAACCGACGTCGAGTAGCCGCTGCGCGACGTGACGCTCGATTCCCGGAAGCGCTCCCAGCTCCCGGCTCGCGGTTGCCATGCGCTCCATCTCGGCTTCGACTTCGGCCTTCTTTTCCGCTTCGCTCATGATGTCGAGGTTCCAGCCCACGAGCTTGCTCGCGAGCCGCACGTTCTGGCCGCGTTTCCCGATCGCCAGCGAAAGTTGGTCCTCGGCCACAATGACTTCCATCTCACGCATCTCGTAGTCGCGGATCGCAACCCGATTGATCGAGGCCGGGTTCAACGAGTGCCGGACATAGGTGGCTGGATCGTCGCTGAACTGGACGATGTCGATCTTCTCGCCTCGAAGTTCGCGGATCACCGCTTGAACTCGAGAGCCTTTCATGCCGACACAAGCACCCACGGGATCCACGTCGCGATCCTTCGAACGCACGGCAACCTTGCTACGCTCGCCGGCGTCGCGGGCGATACTGACGATCGTCACGGTGGCGTCGTAGATCTCAGGAACTTCCATCTCGAATAGCTTGCGCACCAGCATTTCGCTCGCTCGAGAGAGTATCAACTGGGGACCCTTGCCAAGTTGTTCGACGTGGATCAGTACTGCCCGGATGCGATCTCCGGGGTTGTAGTGCTCGGCACGGGACTGCTCACGGCGCGGAACGACACCCTCAGTCCGACCCAAATCGATGACCATGTCGCCGCGGTCGAATCGTTTGACCGCGCCGGCGAGGAGTTCGCCGACGCGCTCTTTGTACTCGTGCCAGACGAGCTCGCGTTCAGCTTCCTTAACCTTCTGGTAGATGACTTGCTTGGCCGCCTGCGCAGCGATCCTCGTCAGCGGCGCATCGAGCCCCTCCCGCGGCGTCTCGAGGATCATCCCGATCTCGGCGGATGGGTCGATCTGCTTAGCGTCGTCGAGCGAAATCTCGGTCATCGGATCTTGAAGTTCTTCTTCGTCGACGATCACGTGTTTGACGAAGATGACGAAACCGCCGTTGCTGCGATCAAATCGTGCACCGAACTCCTCTTGGCTGTGGTAGTACTTGCGCGTCGCCGCAGCGTAGGCTTCCTCGATTGCCTGGATGATGACCTCGGGATCCAATCCCTTCTCGCGGCCGATGATTTCGATCGTTTGCAGGAGCTCGCTGCTCATTTCAGAATCCTCGACTGATCGACGAGAACGCCACTATAACACGGTGTTTTTCTCTCAAAATCCGACATCCTGTTTCGCGACCGCGATTAGGTTGCGAGGAATGAGAACCTCGCCATGTCCATCGACGGCGAGCCGAAGTTGCCCGTCGGCCTGCCCGAGCAGGGTTCCCGTCCATCGATTCTTTCCGAGGATCGGTGAGGTCGTTGAAACGATTACTGGGCGCCCCTCGTTGCGGCGAATGTCTTCATCGCTTCGAATTGGGCGGTCGATCCCTGGAGTCGAGACCTCAAGCGTGTAGCTGTCCGGAATCCGGTCCTTGAGCGCGTTGAGTTCGCATGCCAGCGAGCGGCTAACGCGCTGACATGCGTCCAGCGTCGCTCCCGCGGGACCCACCCGATCGATGTCCACGCGGACCTTCCAACTCTTGCCGCCCCGGCGAATCGCAAGATCGACGAGTTCGAGACCGTGCTCGGCGGCGCAACTGACCGCCAGCTCCCGCACCTGCCTTTCGGCCGTCGTCTCCAGGCGATCCAACACGGTGTCCGTTCCTCACCTCCAACAAAAAAAGGTGGGCCATGCCCACCTTCTACCCACTCAACAGTGATGCAGAGGCCGCTTTCGGAGTCTATAGGAGAAGACCCATCCCCGGCAAGGGGCAGGGCTGCCCAAGGACGGGTCGAAGCGCCTAAAGCGGATCCATTGCAATGGTCGGCCAACATCTAGCAACCAGGGTTGACCCCCGATTTCTTGGCGCGTGGCGACCGCCGGCGGTCTCGGGACTTGAATTCCGCATCGCGCGACTCAAGTTCTGCGCTCTTGGGGTCAGAGCACGCCCGAGCCGAGCAACTCGCTAGGAACGAGAAAACGCGGGGGCAAGGTCCTGATAACCCGTAAAATCAATCCAATGAGGAAATTGTTCCCCAAAAGTTAAAGGCTACGAAAATTCGATCGACCCCTTGCGCCGTCTTGCGCCTTTGCTATCATTAGGCCGCTCGCGGGGCACGGTAGTCATCAGTAAGGGACTTGACAGAACGTTGGGTCCATGTATGATGCGCTGGCGCTCAGACGCGCTGTTCTTTGAAAACTAAGCAGAACGTGCCAGCCTTGCAGGGGCTGCCGTAGTTTGCGGTAGCTCCGAACGGTCGCGTAAAACACGGCCGTGATAGAGCGATCTCCTTTTCGCACGTGAACCGGTAAGCAATTGCCGGATCCAATTTGAACTGGAGAGTTTGATCCTGGCTCAGAACGAACGCTGGCGGCGTGCCTAACACATGCAAGTCGTACGAGAAAGTGGGCTTCGGCCCGCAAGTAAAGTGGCAGACGGGTGAGTAACACGTGGGTAACCTGCCCGGAGGTGGGGGATAACTGTCCGAAAGGATGGCTAATACCGCATGACATCGTCGAGGCTTCGGCCTCGGCGCTCAAAGCTGGCCTCTATTTATAAGCTAGCGCCACCGGAGGGGCCCGCGGCCCATTAGCTAGTTGGTGAGGTAATGGCTCACAAAGGCGACGATGGGTAGCCGGCCTGAGAGGGTGTCCGGCCACACTGGAACTGAGACACGGTCCAGACTCCTACGGGAGGCAGCAGTGAGGAATCTTGCGCAATGGGCGAAAGCCTGACGCAGCGACGCCGCGTGGAGGACGAAGGTCTTCGGATCGTAAACTCCTGTCAAGTGGGACGAAATCCGGCGGGATGAATAAACCCGCCGGTTGACGGTACCGCTGAAGGAAGCCCCGGCTAACTCCGTGCCAGCAGCCGCGGTAATACGGAGGGGGCCAGCGTTGTTCGGAATTATTGGGCGTAAAGGGCGCGTAGGCGGCGTGGTCAGTCGGAGGTGAAATCCCTCGGCTCAACCGAGGAACTGCCCCCGATACTGCCATGCTTGAGTCCCGGAGAGGGCAGCGGAATTCCCAGTGTAGCGGTGAAATGCGTAGATATTGGGAGGAACACCAGTGGCGAAGGCGGCTGCCTGGACGGGTACTGACGCTGAGGCGCGAAAGCGTGGGTAGCAAACAGGATTAGATACCCTGGTAGTCCACGCCGTAAACGATGGGCACTTGGTGTTGCGGGTATCGACCCCTGCAGTGCCGAAGCTAACGCATTAAGTGCCCCGCCTGGGGAGTACGGTCGCAAGGCTGAAA
>JANNRD010000546.1:0-2829 GCA_031401095.1 Acidobacteriota bacterium | reverse complement strand
GAGCAGGAGTTCGAGCGTGAGATGCACGCCACGCGCCGCGATTTCGCTCAGGCACGCAACGCAGACCGGGCGACTCTCAACGCATCTATCGCCGAGATCGATCGACAGAGAACCCAGGCCGGCGTTCTGGGTGCAACCATTTCCGGAGCCTCGACCTTCGCCGCGCGGGTCGCACTTTTTGTCGTCAGAAGCGGTAGTGTTGTCGGATGGAGGGGAATCGGCTTTGGCAGCGATTCGAATGACCAGACCGTGGCCCTGCTTTCGAGCCCGGTAGCCGCGCGAACCCTGCTGGGCGACGCTGTCAGCAGACGCCAGTCGGTGTCGGTTGTTGGCGAGCCGGAGATGGGGTATCTGAGCTTTCTCGGTGGCCACTTGACCGCTGAAACTAAGAGCTTCGTCGCGGTCCCTCTGGTCGTCAGGGACAAACCGGCGGCGGTACTCTACGCCGACACGACCGACGCGGGCGGACTGGACGTGCAGCCTCTTGAGGCGCTCATGAGGGTTGCCGGTATGGCGATCGAGCTGCTTCCGCTACGCCGCAGTACCGAAGCCTTGACGACTGACCAGCCGGCACCACGCATTCTGACTGCTTCGCTTGAAGGAGCGGGAACGGCTGCAGCGGATGCCTTGATCGCCGCGAGGCAGGACTTCGAGCCGGATTCCGTTGCCCCTCCCCACCTCCCCGAGCCACCGCCGACCTCCGAAACAGCCCCCCTCAGACCCGACGAGCCGCCAGTGCCGTCGATACCAGTGCCGTCGATACCAGTGCCTGCTATGCCAGTGCCGTCTGTAGATGATGGGCCACGGGAGAGCGAGATCGAGACCCAACCAGACGATGACGGCTCAGCGGAGGCCCCCCGGCCCCCCGAGGTTAACGTGGCGATCGATTCAGCAGTCTGGCCAGTAGTCTCGCCAGTAGTCCCAACAGACGCGCGAGCACACCTCAATGCGCGGCGTTTTGCCCGCTTTCTAATCGGCGGGATCAGCCTTTACCAGCCGTCGAGAGTAGCAGAGGGTTGTCGACGAGCGGATATTTACGATCGATTGAGAGATGAAATAGAGATGAGCCGGAGGCTCTACGAGCGTCACGTGTCGTCACAGATCACCGCTGAGTTCGACTACTTTTATCATGAACTGGTGAGCAGCCTTGCTGAAGGTGACGCGACGAAACTAGGGCCCAATTTTCCCGTATCTCAAGGTTGATTGTGCTAGCCATCAGTGAGCCTTTGTGGCAAGATGATTTTGCCCTTGGATCGCAACGAACTGCTGCCCCCCGGCAAGTTCGGTTAAGGCTGGTGGACGGTTTTGGCCGTGCCAGACAGTTCAGGAGTTCGTGTTATGAAATCTCCTCCACGCTTATCGTCGCGCCTTCGCGGCGTTTTTTTTGTCGTCACAGGCTCTCTCATCGTCGCCGCGTCGATCGCGCTCGCATTCGGCTCTCAGTCAGGATCAAGGGTGGCGGGCAGGGTACAGATTCAATTGAGAGCTGCTGTTGCCTCTGGTAGTGAAGTTGAATTACAGCGGATTGAAGCGAACTTCCCGGGAAGCGAGGAGGCGGGACTGGCGCATCTGTTGAGGGGGTATCTGCGGCTGCAGGCTCGGGATTACAACTCTGCCATCACCCTTCTTGGTGATCCGCTGATTGCGAGCCAGACTCTCCTTGGTGACTATGCACTCTTTTATCGTTGTCAGGCCTTGGCAGCCGCCATGCGTGCAGAGGAGGCCGAAAAGGATCTGATCCGCCTCGGACCGAGTCACGCTGGCTCGATCCTCGCGAAGCAGGCAAGGCGCCAGGCAGCAGCTTCTGCCTTGGCGCGTGGTGCGCATCAGATAGCGATTGGCTATCTGGAACCACTCGCCGCTGACGATGACGCAAAAGCCCTTTTGCTCAAGGCTGACGCTCTTGAAAAGCTCGGGAGGACTGAGGATGCGATAAAGGCGCTCCGCCGGCTCTATTTCTACGCGCCGCAATCGTCCGAATCCTCCACTGTCACAACGCGGCTGACTTCGCTTGGCTCGTCGACTGCGGCGCTGACCGCGGCGGACTTGAGCGCGCGCGCCAGCCGACTCTATGAAGCTGGGCAGTTTGTCCTCGCCGCACAGAGCTACGATCTGCTCTCGCGCCAGTTCCCGAGTGCCGCATCCAATGAAGTCTGGCTCCGGGCGGGAATCAGTAATTATCGGATGGGTTCGCCGGCTGCAGCCATCGATGCCCTAGCGCGGGTGCGAGCTCGCATGCCGAAGGATGAGGCAGAAACACTCTATTACACCGGAGCCTCGCAGATCGTGCTGCGTCGCACAGACGCGGCCCTGCAGACCCTTGCGAGCCTGCGTCGGACCGCCCCTGCCAGTCCGAGGGTTGCGGAGTTACTTTTCGAATTGGGAAAAGCGGCCGATCGCGACAAGCAACCTGAGCAGGCGGGGGCTCATTTTGCCCAATTGGTCAAGGAGTATCCCCGCGACACGCGCGCTGATGACTCCCAATTCTGGCTCGCGTGGCGCGCTCACGAGGCAAAAGCATACCGGCAATCAGCTCAAATGTTGCTTGAGCATGTCGCAGATTATGGCGAGCAAACCGATAATCGAGGCAAAGCTGCGTTTTGGGCGGCGCTGGACGCAGAGAGAGCCGGAGAGAAGAGTCGGGCACTAGTGCTCTATCGGGCCCTCCTCAAGAGATACAGCGCGGGCTGGTACGGCCTCAATGCTGAGAGGCATATCGCACAACTCGAGCGGGCCGGGGTCAAGCCCCAGGTTGCCGAACCAGGTTCAGTTCTCTCTCGCGCGATAGCCGGTCTGCAGCAGATTACTATGCAACCCGAGACCATTGCC
>JANNRD010000545.1:0-4420 GCA_031401095.1 Acidobacteriota bacterium | reverse complement strand
CGGTCGAGCAGCTTGCTCATGGCATCGTCATCCATTGGCTCGGCGAAGGCGGCGTTGATCCTGTCGAATTCCTTGAGGAGATCGACGACCTCATGAGCCCCCTCTTCGATGATCTGGCGCACCGTCTTGGATTCGTCGAGCTTGGGCTCCTGTTCGAGGAAGCCGATCGAATACCCCGCTGAGAGTGCGACTTCGCCCTGAAAGTCCCGGTCGATCCCGGCAAGAATGCGAAGCAATGAGGATTTGCCGGATCCATTCAAGCCAAGGACACCGATCTTCGCACCATAGAAGTAGCCGAGCGAGATGTCCTTGAGGACAGCCTTCTTGTCATAGAACTTGCTGACCCCGGACATGGAGTAAATAACCTTTTCCGTCTGTTGACTCATTGATGTTTCAGTCTCATAGCATAAAAATTGTTCTGATCAAAATAGTGGTCGATGATTGTGGCACAATTTGCTGGATTGTGCCGGTCGCCTGACAGAAGCAGAGTGGGGCTACTAAAAACCAGCGGGAAGTTGATTGCGAGTCGACGAGGTTTTGACCGTGAAACGCCGAGCTCCGGCGCGGTTGTCATCTGGTAAGGTGTCTCCTCTAGGCATAGGCCAGCACTATGCCGAGGCCAAGAAACATCAATCCCCAGATCAGGAACACGAAGGTGAAGGGCCTCTGGAAGAGCCTCGACAGGGATTTCCTGACGACTAGTTTGGGATCTGCTGAACGACGCGGCTGTTCCTCTGGCTGACTGTCTTGATCGTCGAAACAGGTAGGCTCCATCTGGACCTCAGAGAACTCGATTCATCTGCACTTATTGCGGGGCGAGCGCGGGGACGGCTGCTCTCGATTGAGTCGGCAGCCGATCTCCCGCGTCCAGTCTGACGACACTGCTAATTGTCGCGAGGGGTTCTCGGCCGTGGGCCACCAGGTCCCTCTCCTGGTCGTCCTCCGGGCCCACGAGAACCTTGTCGCGGACCTCCGGCCAGGGAGCCAACAAGCTGGACCAGCCGGTCGCCGAACTTCGCTTTCAGGGCATCGAGTTGCCCACCGCTCGTAAGGACGCTGAGAACATCAATCTCAAACTTGGCAAGCGGCTGCAGTCGGCTGCTCGAAAGCTGGGCAATGATGGCTGCCTGAGCCTGGGCCGCAGCCAGATCGCCCGCCAGGATCGCCGCGTTGTAGGCCGTGTGCGCCTGTCGATCGCCCTCCGAAGGCTGCTCTCTGCGGAAGCCGCTGATGAGGACGCGCAACTGGGCCTCCTGATCCGACGTCAGATCTGGCGCGCCCGCCTCCGTCATGGCGTGCTTAAGAGCACCAAGCGGCTCTCTCGGCCCCCGAGGTTGATCGGGCTGGGCGACGACGCTCGTCGCGGCCGTCAGAAGGCAACCAATTAGAAGTGCACTGCTGGTGAGTTGTAGTCTCAATTTCATCTTTCTCCCCTTCTCTTTGTTTTGATTGACACGCTCGGTACGCGTTATCGGAAGACAGTTTCTGATCACTGATCCTCGCGCACAGTGTCTCTGGTCGCGCCGCGGTCGCTAAGTTCCACGAGAATGTAATGATCGGGAAAAATGCTTGTAAAGTTTGTAAATTCGACACAATACGTGCTTCGCGGAAGGGGAAATGTGTCTATAATCCGCGGCATGAGATTCCGAGAGCCCGGGACAACTTCAACGCTCATGGTCCTCGCCGCCCTGCTCTTGCTGCTGCCGTTGCTGGCCGTCCTGCAATACCGCTGGCTGGCGCAGTTGAGCGAGCGCGAGCAGGAACATATGAAGTTGAATCTTCGTGCGATCGCCCAGCGGTTCAGCCAGGACTTCGATGACGAACTTGCTCGCGCCTATGCCGCCCTTTCTCTTCCCCCGGATCAGGCAAAGGACGAGACCCTTTCCGCGTACCCCGCTCGCTACGATCGTTGGCTGACTGTGGCTCAGCACCCGAAGCTGGTCAAAGACCTCTTTGTCGCCCGCCAGGATGTGAATGGTCAGCTCAAGCTCTCTCAACTGAAAATCGATGAGCGGCGTTGCGTTGCGACTGACTGGCCCGCTGAGTTGGAGGGCACGAGACAGCAATTACAGCGCTTTCTGGCTGCCGAGCCGCGGGCATCGATGCGCGAGTTGATGAGTAGTCGGATCCGAGCCGTTGACGAACGGACCATCGCCGTTATCAATCCGACCTTTGTTCCGCAGGCCACTGGCCAGCGGGCGGCGGCCGGGCCGACCTCGCTCGCAGGCTTCGTTATCATTATCGTCAGCCGTGCTGAGATCGAGCAGGAGATGCTCCCTGCACTCGCGAAGCGGCATTTCTCGAGCACCGAAGCATTTGACTACAGCGCCGCTGTTGTGACGCAGGCCCCGGAACGGAGGATCATTTATCACTTCGGACCAGAGCTTACTGGAAGAGCGGAAGCAGATGTCACGGTTGGACTCATGGGGCTTGGCCGAGATTCGTTCCGGCGTGTCATGTCCTCGTTGCCGCCGGGAGAGCCCGGGTTCGTTTCCGCGCCCAGACCACCTCCTCCGGATCGCGGGGCAGCGCCAGGGACTGTTCGTACAAGGCGGAATGAACCTTCGAGGAATTTCGCAAACGATGATGAGCAGAAGCTCTGGGAATTGCGCCTCACCCACCGCGCCGGTTCGCTCGAGGCGGCGGTGGTCTTAATCCGCCGCCGGAATCTGTTGATCAGCTTTGGCATTCTCGTTCTTTTGGGCGCAAGTGTCGCGCTCATGATGGTCTCGGCGCGGCGGGCACAGCTTCTCGCCCGGCGGCAGATGGAGTTTGTCGCAGGTGTGTCGCACGAACTGCGCACGCCTCTCGCGGTCATCAAGTCGGCTGCGTGGAGCCTGACGCGCGGGGTTGTCAAAGATCCCGAAGGCATCAGACGCTACAGCGATCTCATCGGTCATGAAAGCGATCGGTTGATCGACATGATCGAGCAGGTGCTGGAATTCGCGGGCGGCCGATCCGGCTATCAAAAGCTCGACCTGCAGCCAACAAATGTCAGTCAACTGATCGACGACGTGCTTGTATCGGCAGACCCCCTTCTCAGTGAAGGACGTTTTGAGATCGAAAAGAAGATAGCCTCCGATTTGCCTTTGGTCCTCGCTGAGGGGCCAGCCCTTTCGCGCGCGATACGCAACCTGATCGACAACGCGATCAAATACTCCGGCGAAAGCCGCTGGATTGGCGTTCAGGCCGTCGTCTCGGGCGCCGGCAGCAAGACCGAAGTGCGGATCACCATCAGCGATCACGGCGCGGGAATTCCCGCTCACGAGATCAGGCACATTTTCAATCCGTTCTGGCGCGGTAGCGAGGCGACGGCAGCGCAGATTCACGGCAATGGGCTCGGGTTGAATCTGGTGAAAACCATCATCGAGGCCCACCAGGGTGGTGTCTCGGTACAGAGTTCCCAGGGCAACGGCAGCTCGTTCACGATCGTTCTGCCAGCGACGGGGAAATTGAAACCGCAGTCCTCACCCCTCGGGGTACAGCGCCTCGATACGGACGCGGCGAGCTGACGGGCGTGGCAGGCATGGCAGGCATGGCACTGAATCGGCGAATACTCTTGGTTGAAGATGAACCGGGCCTGACGCTCGTGCTCTCTGACGTACTGCGCAGTGAGGAGTATGCCGTTGAAACAGCACAGGACGGTGAGCGCGGGTTTCAGCTCGCTTCGGCAGAGCACTTCGACCTGCTGCTTCTCGATATTGGGTTGCCAAAGAAGAATGGCTTTGATTTGTTGCGCGACCTTCGTCAACGCGGGATCACGACTCCGGCAATAATGCTCACGGCTCGGGGCCAGATAGTGGACAAGATTCTCGGGTTGAAGCTGGGCGCGGACGACTACCTGACGAAGCCCTTTGATACCGGGGAGTTGCTGGCGCGCATCGAGGCGGCTTTGCGGCGGGCGCCAACAAACGGTATCCCCAGCGCCGATGTTCACGTCTTTGGAGATGTCCGCGTCGACTTTCGCAGAGCTGTGGTGACGCGCTCTGATGACCCTGTGGAATTGACTGCTCGAGAGTATCAGCTCTTGCGCTTTCTGATCGAACACCGGGATGCGGTGCTTTCACGTGATGAGCTGCTCGACAAGGTATGGGGATACGACGCGATGCCGACTACGCGAACGGTCGATGTTCATGTTGGCCTCTTGCGGCAGAAGCTCGAACCGAATCCGCGGCTGCCGCAATACATCCTCACGGTTCACGGTCTCGGATACAGATTCGTCGGTTAATGGCATTTATAGTGTGGGCGGCATTTAGCTCGCCTTACATACTTTACAAAGTCTTTGCCTGATCTTTAACACCTGGGGTAGGAAAACGTGGATGATCTCATACGAGGAACTGACCCGCGGCCATTTCCGAGTTTCGACTATTTCACGATCAACTGCTCAAGCGAACTGAGGCGAGTAAAACAATGAGAACTG
>JANNRD010000544.1:0-3103 GCA_031401095.1 Acidobacteriota bacterium | reverse complement strand
CGGACGACGCGCCACACGAATTCTTAATACGTTCGGCCCAATTGCGCCCTCTTGCGCTATGCAGCCTGGAGCAAGAACTCAACCTTGACTACCTCGAATGGGAACTCGATGCCTCCTGACTCTGCACGGCTCAGCACGCCGGCGTTGAGCAGCGCCATAACGTCACCGTGTACAGCCTTTACGTCTCGACCAACGCGGCGTGCCGCTTCTCGGATCGACACCGGCCCGGCACCGCACAGCGCCTTTAGAAGTTCCCAACGCTTGGCCGTGAGAACTTTCCTTGTCGACTGACGCCTTGAAGGTGACCTTATAGTCGGCCATCTCTCTTTAGCCGACGTTTCATTTCCCCGAATGCAATCGTTGATTCAGATCGTCGCTCTGCAACGACTGCCAAATCATGAAGATCCTCCACCAACTTCCGGTAGCGCTTCAGCGACAAGACAACCCCCGTCTTCCTACCCTTCGAGTCGACGATGAATTTTTCTACAACACTCATTAAGTCAGTCCTCGCTTTGTGCAGATTATACGTCGGCCTTGCGATTCTGTCAGGACCGGAATCGGGCTAACGCCTGCCTCTCAGCTGCGAGCGGCGCTCGCGATCGTGGAACGCAGTACAGGCTTGCTCGCGCCGCTCGTCGGCTGCAGCGGCCGTTGGGCCGCGGCGTTGCTGAAGCAGTGCCAAACCAGCGCCTTCCAATGCGTCCGCCGAGATACCCCATGGCTGCACCGAGCGCCACTGCCCACACCACGACGATCGGCACCAGCCCGAGGCTCGTACCGCGCACCGTCGCATGACCGCTGGGCGACAGGAGAAACGCCTGGACGCTCGACGCACCACTGCTCAGATAGTCGTAGTACTCGAACGGATACTGTCGAACCACATCGACGAACAGGTACGCCAGCACGTACATCGACACCGGCACCGTGATGCCCGCAATCAGCCCCCCCAGCGCGCCTGCCGCCGCACTGAAGACCGCTCGGTTTGTGCGTCGCCCGATCAGAAACCCAGCAAGACCGCAGAACCCAAAGCCGACTGCACCTTTCGCGTTGTCAAGGAAGACCCACGTGGTCCTTGAGATGTCGGTGAAGACACTCACCGCTACAAACGCGATCCCGACCACGGAAAATGCTGCACCAGCCCCGATGCCTGCCCTTAACCATGAGCGCATTGCGCACCTCGTCCTTCTCTTCGTTTGTCGGCCCAACGCTCGCGCTGAGCCGCGGCGGCGACACGGCAATTAGACCCCTGTCTCTCGTCGCCGTCGGCTCCAGCGCGGTGTTAGATGGCGCGTCACTTTTGCGACTTCCTGCCAGCAATAACCATCGGCAAGGTGGCCATGAATAGGCCAACGATCACCAAAAGCATACCGACCGGAACGGCGACTCGGCCAGACACCAGCAGGACGATGGTAATTAGCTGGATCAATATTCCGGCTATCGCCAGAATAATCAGCGGCCTATTTCTGGGTCTTGACTGATCAGCCATGCCTGTTTTTCTCCGTCAACCGAGAAGCCATCTAACGCCCAAGCTCAGCGGCCGGCCCGTTTTTTGGGCCGGTCCGCTGGAGCGCCTTGTTGGGCCGCTCGGTCAAGGACTACGCTGTTTACCGCCGGGTAAGTAACCAGTGGCGTCCCAGGTTACGGGATCGTTTTGCTCTGCCTCTGGGTCGACCGATGTGTTGTGGAAGTGCGCAATCTTCCAGGTGCCGCCGTGTTTCACCAGGATGAACGACCCTCGTGTCTTCAACTCTGGAATCTCTTGCCCCGATGGGACGATGACTGGACCGAATTTCATAGTCGCTACGGCGACAGCCACGTCGGGGGCGATGACTCGCATCACCGCAGATTCGACGCTCATCTCGGTCTTCGCGAATATGGTCCGGTGAATCGTATCGTGTCCTTTGTAAACGGCAGCCTTACCGCGCCAGTGATTTCCAGTGACGTTGATCCATTCCACGTCCTCGGTGTCCAGTTCGTGCATCCTCACCATGTCATGACGATTCCAAGTACTCGCGAATTCGGATATGACCGCTCGCATCGCAGACTCGTCAACGGAATTGAGGCTAAGTGACTTTGTTGCAATGTTCATTCTGCTCTCCAGTTTGCGGACAGACGAATATAGTTTCTGCGGCCCAACGCACAAGCTCGCCTGCCGCGGCGGCCGGTGAGCCGCTGAACCTACGGAAGGCCGTGACGCCGCCGCGGTCAGGTGCAGCGTTTGGTTCGGCGGGCCATTGCGCTCCCCGGCACCGACAACCCAGGCATGCACTCATTTGATGTTCTTGCGCCTGACCGCGATCCCAATTGCCAACATCACCAGCGCGTTGACCACCAATGCTCCTGGGAAGGCAGCGGAGCCGTTGCCAGTCAGCAAATACTTACCAGCGGCCACCACGAAGGAGATCCCCGCGATTATGAAAAACACCGCCCCTGATCGGAACAGATTGCGCATTCAAGTCTCCTTTGGAAGAGTTGTCTTCTCGGTCCGCCGAACGCCGTGTTCAGCCGCAAATTCGCGCGCAGCGCGAATTAGTCGGCTGGAACACATAGTTGGACTGCACTCGTTTCACCTTGTTGCCCCAGGCTTTGGCCGGGGTTCTCTCCGGCTAGCACCGACAAACCTACACCCAACTGCGACGACTCGAAAGCCCACGAGCCTACGAGCTGAGCCCACTCTGAATAGTTCTTTTAGGTGCAGTCCAACTATGTTTATACGGTCTGTCTAAATCCTCGGACACAGACGGACTTTTTCCGTATAAGAAGTTCTCAGCGATCCACCATCCCTCACGTATCATCATTGTCGTCAGGACAATATCATGTTGCGTCAAATGCAGCCTGGGTTTTATACAGACTGCATAATCCTGATCAGAGATGATCCAAAGGGCTCTGCACGCCACGACCTCCCTTACTCAATACATGGGTGTATATCATCGTCGTTGAGACGTCCTTGTGCCCAAGTAGTTCCTGAATCGTCCTGATATCGTAGCCCGATTCCAGCAAATGTGTCGCGAAGGAGTGGCGAAAGGTATGGCAACTGACCTGCCTCACGATTCCGGCTTTGCTCACGGCCTCTTTGACGGCGCGCTGTAGAATTGTTTCGTGC
>JANNRD010000543.1:0-6503 GCA_031401095.1 Acidobacteriota bacterium | reverse complement strand
GGGCCGCTGACGGTCACCACGACGTTGCCGCCTGGCGTGCCTCCGCCGGGCGCCGTCGCCACGACCGCGAAGGCGACCGTCACGTTCTGACCAACCGCGGACGAATCGGGATTGTCGGAGACAATGGTCGTTGTCGTATTTGCCTTGTTGACCACTTGCCCGCCCGCGAGCGCGCCCGTGCTCGTGTTGTAGCTGGGATCGCCCGAATAGTTGACGACCACCGAATGCGGACTGCCTGCAACGGTCAGCGCAGTTGAGGCTTGCATCGCTTGCCCGCCAACCAGCGGGATCATAATCACCACGCCGCCGTCAATGATAAAAGTCACGATGCCGGTCGGCGTGCCGCTGCCCGGCGAGACCGCCGCCACCGTTGCCGTGAAGGTCACCGGTTGACCGAAGACTGACGGGTTCTGCGAGGATGCTACCGCTGTCGTCGTGTTGGCCTTGTTCACCTGATGGCCAGCGGTCGTGTTGCTCCCATTGAAATTGCTGTCGCCGCTGTACGTGATCACCAGCGTCTTCACACCCATCGACGTGCTGGTGAGCAGGCAATTCGTGGCTGGAAGTGTCGCTATACACATTCCGCCTGTCCCATCCGTGACTGTCACGGTACCGGTCGGCGTGCCCATACCGGGCGGCGTGACGTTGAGCGTGAACCCTACTGTATATGGCTGGCCCGTGACCGATGGATCGGGACTGTCGGTGATGCTGGTGAGCGTCGTCGAGGCCTTGGTGACATTTAGCCTGGCCGTTGCGGTGCCACCCGCTCCCGATTCGGTTGAGCTGATTGGGCCAGTCGTATTAATCTTCACGCCGGCCATCGTGCCCCGGACCTTGACGCTCAAATTACAGCTGGTGCTGCTTGCGAGCACACCTCCGCTAAAAGAAACCGTCATATCGCCGGGCATCGGATTGAAAGCGCCCCCGCAAGTGTTTGTAGGCATTGGCGTCGCATCAACTTGCAACCCGCTCGGAAGGATGTCGCTGAAGCTGATGTTGCTGAGGCTGATCGCCGCATTTGGGTTCGTGACGGCAAAACTGAGCGTTGCCGTCCCACCAACCGGAATCTGAGTGACGACAGCGATGTCTCGCGCCGTTATCCCGCCGCCGAGTGCGCCCACCAAGGTGGCCGCCCCCGTCCCCAGATTGATCGTGTAAAGCCCCGACACGCCTCCCACCTGCAGCGAGGCGTAGGCCGTCCCAGCCAAATCGTTGGCAATGTCGAGCCCAACTTCGGCGCTCGTGTTGACGCCGAGGGCGCCAATAGGAACCAACGTTCCGGTGTTTGGTGGGTTGTGCTGGACCAGCGTGTCCGTAGTCGAGTCAATGCCGAAGAGTGACGTCGAAGGCGCCCCGGCAAAGTTGCTGCTGTATGCGACGCCGACGATGTCGGGGTCGCCGGGATTGAACATAGTATCTGTCGTCACCGTGCCATCGTTGGGGTTCAGCCGCAGGTTGATGTTGCTCTCGGACACGACTCGGATGCGATCATCGACTGGATTGAAGGCAAATCCGAAATTTGTACCACTGACAGTAATGTTCCCGCCAACCTGTATCGCAACGCCGGTCGTGGTGTTGATTGTATAGAGGTGCGCGGTCGTACCGTTAACTCCAAGCCCATAGAGCTCTCCGGTCGCCAGGCGGAAATCAATGGCCATGACGGTATCGCCCACCACCAGACCGGTGATCGTAACCGAACCGCCCGGGGTGCCCGGCGTGCTGGGATTGAAGCCCGTCAGAGTGTTGGTCGTGCTGAGTGCGTAGATGAAGTTGGTCGCCTGCGTCCCGAAGAAAGCCTTGGCCAGCTTCGGCGCGTCTGGCACGGTCAGAACGGCAGTATTGCTGACCGGGCCTGCTGTCGGTGTCGTTTGTGTGGTCGTGACGCCTGAAGTCGTATTGGGATGCACTCCAGGGCTGCTGCTGGTCACATCGAAGATCACCGTGCAACCGTCGCTCGCGGGAATTGTGATGCCGCTAAAGCTCAATGCTGTTGCGTTCGCCGCCAGCGTGTTGGGCGTCGTGCCCACACAAGTGCCTGTGACCGCGCCTCCCAATGCGGTCATATTGGTTAGCGTGTCGGTGAACGAAGCCCCGGTCAGCGCCGTCGCATTCGTGTTGCTTAGAGTCAAGGTAACGGTCGACGTCCCGCCCGATGAAATTAAGGCTGGATTGAACGCCTTCGCAATTGTTGGCGTGGCGAAGACCAACAGATTGGCCGTGTTGCTGGCGACGCCACCTGTCGGCGCCTGCGTCGTCGCGACGGCGGAAGTTGTGTTGGGATTCGTACCCAGCGTGCTGCTCTTGACAGCGAAAATGACCGTGCAACTAGTGCTGGCAGGGACGGTGATGCCGCTGAAGCTCAAGGCGGTCGCGTTCGCCGCCAGCGTGTTCGGTGTAGTTCCCACACAGGTTCCAGTGACTCCGCCACCAACTGCGCTCATATTGACTAGCGTGTCGGTAAATGAAGCGCCGGTCTGATTTACTGCATTGGGATTCGTCAGCGTCAGCGTGAGGTTTGAACTGTTGCCGGTCACGATCGAACTTGGGCTGAAGGCTTTAGCAATCGTGACAGGCTGAAAGACCTCGGTCATAAGGTTGTTGCTCATGACAGTGATTGGGCCTGCCGCCATTACCGTCGCCTGATTCGCGATCGAAGGCCCAGTGAAGCTGCTGCTGATCGTGGCGTTGAACATGATCGTCGTGTTCTCGCCCGCCGGTAGGGTGAAGCCACCTCCGCCGCCATTGATCGTGATCAACTCACCTGAGAGCAGCGCTGACGGCACGATAGCGTATTCGCCCTTGCTGTTGATGAGCATCGTGCGAGCCGGTGAGGCGTGAGCCGACGCGCTTCTGCTGACGATGGCAGGCCCTTCGTTCGACTTGCGCTCAGCGGCAGAGACTGTTGGTGCAATCCACGAGCTCAGCTTGCCTGCGATGAGATAGTTGGTTGGCGCTGCGAAGGCCGAGAAGGCTCGAGCCGCCAGCCGTCTCACACGTGTGAGCAGTGTCGAGGAATTACTGCCTCCACCTGTGTCAGGGGCGATTAGTGCAGCATTCTGACTCTGGCCGTCTGCCTCGATTGGCGGAGCGAAAGCCGGTGGCATGGCGCAGGTACCCGCGGCCACAACAGCCACCGTGCCGACGACATCCTTCGTCACGCAGCCGGGATTTGCGTTCGTCAGGTTTTGCAAAGCTGTCAATGCTCCATTGCCTTCGTACGTGAGCGACGAGGTGCTGGTCTCGATCAACTGGACTGAAGACTCAGCACCCAAACCGCCTGGGACAGTGGTAGGGTCGTAGGCCGTGTTACCGGAAACTACCGAACAGGCATTGTTAGCAACCGTAACGGTGTTCGTTTGGACGTGAATCGGAGCCAACGGACACAAAACGCCGGCTACGCATACGATCTGAGCCGTCGCAGTCGGCGCGGCGACAGTGTTGTTGGTGATGATAAAGCTTGCGCCGCCGGTGCCGTTGCGGGCGATGGCTTCAATGCCCCGTCCGGTCGGAATTTGGCGGAGGGTGTTGTTGTTGACCTTGATACGCGCAGTGGCACCTCCATTGATGTTGATGCGCATCCCGTTGCCGATCTTCGAGCCGGAATCAATGACGGCCTGATTGCCGATGGTGTTGCCCTCAATCGTGCCGTTGAGCGTTCCACCTGTTCCCGCGCCTGCAGCCGTGAACGTATTAAACGCCTGGCTGTTGTGGCCGGTCAGCGTGTTATTGAGGAACTTGTACGTCATGTTCGACGTTTGCGCTGTCGAAAAATCCGCCGCAATTTCCTGGCTATTGCCCGTGCCGGTATCGCTGAAGGTGCAGTTGGAAACGATGTAGCTGGAGATGGTGGCAGTGTCGCCTGTCAGCACCTGCATCCCGATGGAGACGTTGTTGGAAAACGTGGCGTTGCTGATGTTGACAGCGGTGACCACTGCTGTCAGACGAGCCTGAAAGAGAAACCCATGGTTGCCAGTGACGAAGACATTGGAGCTGAAGCTGCCGCCCGTCACCGTCAGCGAAGCCAGGGTACCGCTGGAGTTGTCGAGGTCGAAATTGTTGTGAGCGTTTCCGGTGACAGTCGCGTTAGTGAGGCTGGCGGTGCCGATCAGATTATCGAACTCGATCCCTTCATCCGTCGTCGAGTTGCCATTATTGATAACACTGCTGTCACTCAATGAGCAGCCATTGACGGTGGTCCCGTTGATGCCGTCGTCGCCGCTGGTTTGGATGTTCATCCAACTGAGACTAACGCCCGCCGCCGTGCTGAGCGCGATGCCGTTTCCCGTCGAATTCTGAATCGTCCCTCCCGTTCCTGCCCCGCCTGTCCCCGTGACCGTAAAACTCCCTGTGGTGGAACTGAGCACGATACCGTTGGTGCAGTTTGTCGCTGAGATGGCGGTAAAGCTGGCTGTCGGATTGCCGGTACTTAGATTGACGGCTGCGGCGCAGGCTCCGTTGCTGTTGCTCGCAGTGACGCTGACTTCTGAGACGGTCAGATTGCCGAAGGCGGCCCCGGTAATGCCCGTGCCCGCTGTGTTCGTCGCGTTGAAACCGCGCAGCGTATTGCCGCTGCCGAGGGTGAGAGTTGTCCCCGCGTTGGCAATCACCGGACGTGTCCCGCTGGTACCTGGCAAGGTGTTGCTGAAGGCTGGAATCGTCAGACCTGTAAAGCTGCCCCCCCGGCAAGCGTGACGGCCATCCCCTGGCCACCCAGTTTCTGACTGCTGAGCAGTGTCAGAGGCCCGGTGTAGTCCGACGCAGTGTTTCGATAGAGAAAGATGCTGTCACCCGTCGCCGGATTGTCGCCTGCGCCATTGTTGATGGCCTGGAATGAAGCCAGGGTTGAGAACGGATTCGTCAACCGTCCGCAGCCGGCCGCGAGCGTCGTGCAGGCCGCCGCATTGTTATCAATAAACCAGATCATCCCCGTGATGCTGAATGTGACCGTGCCCGTATCAGTCTTGCCGTTGCTGTGCGTGAGTGTGTAAACGAAGGTGTCGGCGCCCTCAAAGCCGGCAGGGGGGTTGTAGGTGAAGCTGCCATTCGCGGCGACCGAGACGTTGCCGCCTTGTGTTGTTGTCGTCCCAGCGCTGGGCGCCACAGTGCCTGTGCCCTGTGGGTTGATGTCGTTGACAAGCAGGCCGCTTCCTACTGGCACGGTAAGGCCGACGTTGCCGAGTACAGCATACGCATCGTTGGTGGCGATCGGGGACGCCGTCGCCGAACCCACCAGCGTCAAGTTGCCATTGAGTTGATCTGTGAAGACGACATTCATCGCGTCCGTCCCGGCGTTGCTGACCACCACTGAATACATCAGCGTGTCGCCCGGATTGACGAATGTGTTGCCGTTTACGTCAGTTTGCAGGACTGCGCTCTTGACCCCCGTGATCATCGGCAGGAGAGGAGTGCCCGGACTCAATCCGAATGCATTGTTGATGCTGAAAACCGAAGGGAATGCATTTGGACCACTTGAAGAATCAATGCCGACAGGGCCGATCCGGCTGCGGCTGCCAGAGAGCCTCTTGGAAAGCCCCCTCACAGCACCAGGTGATGTAGCCTGCACCTGAAGTGACCTCGAACTTGTGCCGTCAAAAGCTCGTCCGGCAACCAGTGAGATGGTTGCGATGGCAAACAAGGAAACGGACAGGATCAATAGACGGCGAGGTGATTGAGAACGCATAAAGATTTTCCTCACGTGCGGGGCGGAAAGACGCCTTGGAGTGCGATACAGAAATAAAAAGTAAGGTACGGCTGCAGGTTGTTATGGGGCTGATCGCCACCCGTTGGGGCGATCGCATTCGCGTTCATTGTAACCAGCTGGGCTCCCGCCGGCGGCACATACGGGGTCGCGCCACTCACCCGCGCAACTGCGCCGCCGGTTGCCACTGGCGAATCAGCCAAAGACGCCTGCGCCATCAAAGCGTGGGAGTGAGCCGGAATTTCGGACTCAAGCAGCGTGACAGTCTCCGATCCCCCGGTTTCGCCCAGGTCGTGAAGCGCCAGGCCCGGGCCCTGGCCGGGATGCATGGGCGCGCGCCCCTGCAAGTCTGGTAATGCGAAGGTGGATTTTCCGTCTCCGCCGTACGTGGTCCCAAGCAGCGAGAAGAGCGCTGTGTTTTGCGAGAGAGGCATCAACTGCCCGTCGCAAAACGCCCACCCCTTCGGCGCAAAGTTGAATGGAAAGATACGGATTTCAGCAACAAATGGGTCTGCCATAGCGTTTCCTCAAAAGTCATGAGTTTGGAGAAACTGTCCTGTCATCCGTGTTCCATGTACGCGGATGGTGCGTCAACTGGGCGGACGGCCGGGCCTGAGAGTTCACGCTTCGGCTCGGCTAACCAACTCGACCGTGTTCACGTTGGGGACGGAAAAATCCCGAACAGCGAGATGATGAAATCGATACACAGATAGGGCTGGAAATTGTCGTGCGGTTGACTCCCACCCACTGAACTGACTGACCCGGGGGCCATCGGGGTAGACGGTGGGATAGATACATTGTATGG
>JANNRD010000542.1:0-2978 GCA_031401095.1 Acidobacteriota bacterium | reverse complement strand
CGACAATAGCGCGGCGCCAGCCCCGGGCGCGAGATGTGGCCAAAGTACGATAGCGACCCCGTCATGATTCAGCTTGCCCTCTGAAGTTTCCTGAGGCAGGTTGATTGGCGGAGTTGACTAGGCGTGCGATTGGCTAAGGGGGTCTGCCAGACGGTCCGAGGGACGAGGCAGCAACCCCGGGTAATCTCCGCGGAGAACAGAGTGTGATCGGCTTCTCGGGAACAAGCTTCCCCAGGCGCAAACAGGTCGAACGAGAGTTGCTCGATGGCGAAGCTCGCTTTCGCGCAATCGCTGAACGACTTTATGATGCGATCCTGTTAGTGGGACCTGATGGCCGAGTTGTCTACGCCAGCCCGTCGATGACTCGTATCCTCGGACGCCCCGTCGAGCATAGCCTCGGCCGGAACGTCTTCGAGCGCATGCACCCGGATGACGCGCAAGCCGTTGTCGCGGGCTTTACCAAGATACTCAAACAGCCTGGTGGCATACTCGAGGTTCGATGTCGCTTCCAGCACGAGGATGGAACCTGGCGCTGGCTCGAAGGTACCGCCAGGAACTGGCTCAATGAGCCCGGTGTCCGCGCCATCGTCGGCGCCTATCGTGATGTTACCGAACGCTACCTCGACGAGGAGAAGCTGAAACAGGCCTACGACGTACTCGAGCAGCGAGTGGGCGAACGGACGGTTCAGCTCTCAGCGGCAAATGAGCTGCTCAAGGAGCACATCGCAGAGCGCCGTCGGGCCGAGTCTGTGCTGCAGGAACGGAACCGGGAACTAAAGATACTCAACACAATTACGACGGCGATCAGCCGCTCACTCCATCTGGATGTCATCCTTTCGACCCTTCAACAGCTTCTCAAGGACGAGGTCAGCATCACGGCAGGCTCGATCTATGTCTACGATCCCGACGAGGAAGAGTTTGCGCTCCGTGGCCAGTGGGGTCTCCCCAGGATACTCGCTGAAGGGGGCGCTCAGTTGCCGGCGGAGCTCTATGCTGCTGCCCGGAAATCCTCAGACGCGGAAGGCGTCCTGGAAGGAGAGTCTGACAGTTCGATCTCGGTGGAGGGGCTAACCTGGCTGCGCGTTTTGTTGCCAGTCAAGGGCGAGACGCGTGGAATTCTTGATCTATATCGCACTGCCCCAGCGGGATTCAGCACTGATCAGCAGCGCTTCTTTGACATTCTCGGGCAGCAGGTGGGTGTCGCACTGGCGAATGCCCAGCTCTTTGGAGAAGTGCGGAGGAGTCGCGAGCAGTTACAGTCGCTGTCGATGCGCCTGGTCGAAGTGCAGGAACGCGAGCGGCGTGACATCGCCAGTGAACTCCACGATGAAGTGGGGCAACTTCTGACCGGACTCAAGATGAACCTGGAAGTAGCGAGGGTCATGCCGTCGCTCGCTCTGCAGGAACAGCTCGATGAAGCGCTTGTTCGGGTCAACCAGTTGTTGAACCAGGTTCGCAGCCTCTCGCTGAATCTGCGCCCGCCGATGCTCGATGACCTGGGGTTGTTGCCAGCGCTTCTCTGGCAGATCCAGCGCTACGAGGCTCAGACCGCGATTCAGGTAGAGTTCAAACATAGCGAGATTGAAGGACGTTATTCGACCGAGCAGGAAACCGCTCTCTACCGAATTGTTCAGGAGGGGCTGACAAACGTTGCCCGCCACTCTCACGTCAAGAGCGCGGTCGTCAGGCTTTGGGCTACGCAGAACACGCTTGGCGTGCAGATTGAAGACGAAGGCAGGGGGTTCGATTCTGTGGCAGCGCTCCGTTCCGGCAACACGAGCGGTCTCTCCGGGATGCGTGAACGAATGGTTCTTCTCGGTGGCTCATTGACAATCGAGTCCGTGGTTGACGGCGGCACTTGTATTACGGCTGAGTTCCCGCTTGACCGCGGTGTGGGTCGAAGTCACAGAGGAATTGAAGAATGAAGACGGTCCTGATAGCCGACGACCATGCGATTGTTAGACAGGGTCTCCGTGCGCTGATTGAGGCCGATAAGGACTTTCAGCTTGTTGGAGAGGCGGCCGACGGACTTGAGGCCGTCCGTCTGGTTGAGAGTCTCAAGCCCAACCTCCTCATCGTTGACCTCATGATGCCGGGTCTCAATGGGCTCGAAGTCGCCCGACAGACGAAGGAGATTTCGCCCGTCACGCGTATCGTCGTGCTCTCCATGTACAGCGATGAAGCATACGTTCTGGAGGCTCTGCGAAAGGGTGCGACCGGCTACGTGCTTAAGGACGCACAATCGACCGACCTTCTCAAGGCACTGCACGCGGTTGCTGGAGGACAGCACTACTTGAGTCCCCCATTGTCTGAGCGCGCTATCGAAGTCTACGCGCGCAAGGCCGGTTCGGCGACGCTCGATCTCTTTGAGACACTGACAAAGCGTGAAAGGGAGGTCCTGCAGCTCGCCGCGGAGGGGCTCTCGCAAAATGAGATTGCAGCGCGCCTTTCGATCAGTCCGCGAACTTCGGAGACACATCGGGCCAATCTCATGCGCAAGCTCGGGCTTCAGAATCAGACCGACCTCGTTCGCTTCGCCATTCGACGCGGCATCGTCCCACTCGAGTAAGCGACCTCCCAATAAACCCCCGACGGCCATCAGTCGAGACCCGAGATGACAGAAGCACATTCATGGCAGAGCACGCGCTAGCCCAGTTTGGTTGGAGTGATCTCTTTGCCGGGCTGTTCGAGGCGCAGGCAAAGAGCGGTCACCGACCGGGCCGGGTTGTCTTCGAAGATAATCTCGGCTTTCGTGTCCAGACCGAGAGCGGTGAACTTTTCGCAACACTCTCCGGCCGTCTTCGTCACGAGGCGGCAGCACGGGAAGATCTGCACGCTGTTGGCGACTGGGTGACGCTCAAGATCTCGGAGGCCGAGAAGCGCGCGGTGATTCAGACCGTCCTTCCAAGACGCAGTCGATTTGCGCGTAAGGTCGCCGGAGCGCGCACCGAGCAACAGATCGTCGGCGCAAATATCGA
>JANNRD010000541.1:0-7417 GCA_031401095.1 Acidobacteriota bacterium | reverse complement strand
GCGGCTGCGGGCAAGCGCGTCCACCGTGGAATGCAGATTGGCGCTGTTGGTAGCACCGGTCGCTCGACCGGCCCCCACTGCCACTACGAGGTCCGCCTCCATGATCGTCCGGTCAATCCCCTCAACTACCTCTCAGTCGGGCGCTCCTGAAGACAGAAGACTCACGCGAAGGCGCGAAGAACGCGAAAAGACGCGAAGGGAACCAGATGGTGGTTAGAACCCCAAGGTCCCCTTCGCGTCTTTTCGCGTTCTTCGCGTGAGTCTTCCTCTGTCTCTCTTCCTGGCGTCCGCCTTCCTAAGCGTGGTGCTCCTGCAGGCTGAGCACCTTCATCTCTTCCTGACGCATCGAGGTGATTGCGAGGACAGCGGCACTTGCGCCTGTCAGTGTCGTGAACGAGACTACATTGTAGTTCATCGCTGCGCGGCGGATGGCCTTCTCGTCATAGAATGATGACCTGCCAAGCGGCGTGTTGACGATCAGATCGATCGCATCGCTCTTGATCAGATCGACGACATTTGGTCGCCCCTCATTGACCTTGAAGACCCGCTCGCACGGGACACCGGCAGCGACGAGATAGCTTGCCGTTCCCCTTGTCGCGACGATCTTGAATCCAAGTTCGTGAAGCCGTCGCGCAACTCGCAGGGCGTTGTGCTTGTCGCTGTCATTGACGCTGATGAAAGCTGTTCCGCCAAGCGGCAGACTCGCACCCGCACCCATCTGCGCCTTCGCAAATGCACCGCCAAAGCTCTCCGCCATTCCCATGACCTCACCCGTCGAACGCATTTCCGGTCCGAGCAGCGGATCCACACCTGGAAACTTGACGAACGGAAAGACAGGCTCCTTGACGAAGAAGTTCTTCACCGACAGCTCTTCCGGCAGGTTGAACTCCGCAAGCTTCCTGCCAGTCATGACTCGCGCGGCGATCTTCGCCAACGGCACCCCCGTCGCTTTCGAGACAAACGGCACCGTTCGTGAGGCGCGGGGATTGACCTCGAGGACGTAGACAATATCGTCCTTGATCGCAAACTGGATGTTCATCAAACCACGAACGTCGAGCGCCTTTCCAAGGATCCGCGTGTACTTTCGCATCGTCTCGAGATGCTCCGGCTTGACCATGTACGGAGGCAGGACGCAAGACGAATCACCTGAGTGGATTCCCGCCTCCTCGATGTGCTCCTGGATCCCAGCAATGACACAGCGCTCTTCGTCAACAAGCGCATCGACATCGACCTCGAATGCGTCTTCGAGGAAGCGATCGATCAGAACCGGCTTCTCCGGTGATGCTTCGACCGCATTCTTCATGTAGCCTTCAAGGCTTGCTTCATCGTAGACGATCATCATGGCGCGCCCGCCAAGGACATAGCTTGGGCGCACGAGAACCGGATATCCAATCGACGCGGCGACGCGGCGCGCTTCTTCAAACGAGATCGCTGTGCCGTTGACTGGCTGTGGGATATTCAGCTCAACCAGTAGTTTGCCAAAACGCTTGCGATCCTCAGCAAGGTCGATCGACTCGGGACTCGTCCCGATGATCGGGACGCCGGCCTCATAGAGCCTCATCGCGAGGTTGAGCGGTGTCTGACCGCCAAACTGCACGATCACGCCCTCAGGCTTCTCGACGTCGACAATATGCATGACGTCTTCAAAGGTCAGCGGTTCGAAGTAGAGACGATCTGATGTGTCGTAGTCGGTCGAAACCGTCTCCGGGTTGCAGTTGACCATGATCGTCTCGAAACCGTCCTCGCGGAGTGCGAATGACGCATGACAGCAACAGTAGTCGAACTCTATTCCCTGGCCGATCCGGTTCGGTCCCGACCCAAGGATCATGATCTTCCGCCGATCGCTCGGCGCCGCCTCGCATTCGGTTTCATAGGTCGAGTAGAGATAAGGAGTGTCCGACTCGAACTCGGCGCCACACGTATCGACGCGTTTGTATACCGGGACGATGCCGGTCCTCTTGCGCAGAGCCCGGATCGTGTCTTCGTCTGACCGAAGCAATTCTGCAAGTCGGGCATCCGAGAATCCGAAGCGCTTTGCTGTCCGTAGCAGCGCAGGAGTGAGCGACCCAACCGTCTCCTGCGCGATCTCTTGTTGAAGGTCGACGATCTGCCTTAACTGGGTGAGGAACCACGGGTCTATTCCGGTCAACTCGTAGAGCTCGTCGACGGTCCAACTGCGCTCGAAGGCTGCGTGAAGATAGTGGATCCGCTCGGAGTTTGGAATGATCAGCTTGCGCCGCAGAGTCTCATCATCGACCTGCGCGACAGACACCGACCCGCCACGTTCAAGCGAGCGCACGCCCTTGAGAAAGGCCTCCTTGAAGGTTCGCCCGATCGCCATCACTTCGCCGACTGACTTCATCTGAGTGCCCAGTGTCGGCTCGACACCGGGAAACTTCTCGAATGCCCACTTCGGAATCTTGACGACGACATAGTCGATCGTTGGTTCGAATGAAGCGGGTGTCTTTTTGGTGATGTCATTCGGAATCTCATCAAGCGTGTAGCCGATTGCGAGCTTGGCCGCGATCTTGGCGATCGGAAAACCGGTCGCCTTCGATGCCAGCGCTGACGACCGCGAAACACGCGGGTTCATTTCAATGACACGCAGGCAACCGTCTTTCGGATTGACGGCAAACTGGATGTTGGAGCCGCCTGTTTCGACGCCGACTTTGCGAATGATCTTGATCGCTGCGTCACGCATCATTTGGTATTCGCGGTCGGTGAGAGTCTGCGCTGGTGCGACCGTTATCGAGTCGCCTGTATGAACGCCCATGGCATCGAAGTTCTCGATTGAGCAGATGATGACGACGTTGTCTGCGAGGTCGCGCATGACTTCGAGCTCAAACTCCTTCCACCCGATGATCGACTCTTCGACGAGAATCTCGCTGATTGGACTGGCAGCCAATCCCCGTTCGACGATCTCTTCAAACTCCTCGTTGTTGAAGGCGATTCCGCCGCCCGTGCCGCCAAGTGTAAAGCTCGGTCGACAGATGATCGGAAAGTCGATCTCCTCGGAGGCCTCGAGTGCCTCTGCCATTGTGCGAACGAAGCGGGCCTTCGGCATGATCAGCCCGATCTCATCCATCGCCTGTTTGAAAAGCAGGCGGTCCTCAGCGACCTTGATTGCTTCAAGCTTGGCGCCAATCAGCTCAACGCCATACTTCTCGAGCACGCCGGCAGCAGCGAGGTCGACGGTGAGATTGAGGGCGGTCTGTCCTCCGACGGTGGGGAGAAGAGCCTGCGGTCGTTCGCGCTCGATGATTGCGGTCAGGATCTCAACGGTCAGCGGCTCGACGTAGGTTCGATCGGCGAGCTCCGGATCGGTCATGATCGTCGCCGGGTTCGAGTTGACGAGAATGACCTCGATCCCTTCCTGCTTCAGGGCTTTACATGCCTGGGTTCCGGAATAGTCAAACTCACAAGCCTGTCCGATGACGATCGGACCCGAACCGATGATGAGAACTCTCTTGAGGTCAGTGCGTTTTGGCATTTCTCTGGATGCGGTCTGGCGCTTCTTTCATTGGCACAAGGATTAGGATCGCGAAGATTAGCACGATGCGAGGCTGGAAAAAAGTTAAGACCGAGCGCTATCTCTCCAGTTCTTCGCGATTGCGCTGCTCCAACTCCGCCAACTTCCAGCGCGGCCAGAGCGAGGTGCGGGTCATCCGACTAGTCTCCAGCGCGAGGTTATCGACGCGGTCAGAGCCACATTCGGAACAGACCGATGCCAGTCCCCGCGAGACCAGGCGACAACTGAGACAAATCGTGAACTCGGGCGCAAAGGTGAGTGCCGCGATGCTGTTCTCGTTGAAACACTGCGAAATAAGGCTTGTCAGCCGCGCCGGTGTTGTCTGAGTTGCTCCGAGCCAGACTTCGCTTGATCCATTCAGTACGCG
Source organism: Acidobacteriota bacterium (assembly GCA_031401095.1). Taxonomy (GTDB): domain Bacteria; phylum Acidobacteriota; class Blastocatellia; order RBC074; family RBC074; genus JANNRD01. The sequence continues at coordinate 3,521 of JANNRD010000541.1, read as the reverse complement.
ACCAGCCTGGATCGACCCCTCAAGACGTTGACGCTCGGGAGTGCGGAGAACGCTCGATACGGGAAGTCTTGCTCCAGTAGTGTAATAGGCGTACTCGCCGTTCTCACCGGCCTCCTCGGCCGGGATTTGAATGACCATCTCACGGCCGAATGTCTTGAGATCGAGTCGAGCCAGCCGATGCACTGCCGTTGGATCACTCGATTCGGCAAGGACAAACCGCACCTTGTGCTTTGCTGATAAACGTCCGGCCTCCTTCTCCAGATGAGCGACGACGTGGCCGGCAAAGTCCTGAGCCTCGCTCGAGGCGTCGAGCGGCTTTCCAAGGACGGCCTCGGCCAGTTCCGCCAATCCGATCGGGCAGATCGCATGAACCGTTCGGCTGAGCGGCAGAAAGGCCTCGTTGTCAGGCCGCATGGCAAGCATCCCAAGCGAACCGGCTTCACCACGGGCAAGCAGTTTCTCGAGAAAAATGCGCTTCTCAAGCGAGGCCTGGCCCGCGAGTTCAAGCAACTCAGAGAGCAGTTCGAAGACTCGCACACGATCGCCTTCAGCTCGATACCCAATTCGAGGGAGATTGATGGCGATTGAGGAGATGACCGAAGAACGCCACTGCCAGCTCTCGCCTTCAGTAATGAGCTTCTCATCGGCGATCGCGTAGCGCGATGCGAATATCGTTGTCGCGCCACGATCGCCTGGGCGATCAAAAACGAGCACAAGACCGCCACGCTTTGTTGCCAGCTCGCTCGCGAGGTTGACCAATTGACGAAAGTTAGGGGTCTCGAAGGCGGCTCTGGTGACATGCAAAACTGCTCGTGGCTCAGTGAACGACAACCCCTCACCGTCCCCTTCGAGATAAACATCAAAGAGGGCCCGCAGCAATCGCGTCGCCGGTTCGGTAAATTCGCCGTAAGCGGATTGCAGCTTTTCGCCGCCTGGGCCGATTGCTGGTCTCTCTCGAAGGTACGCTGGCGGTTCGATGTCGAGATGCAGATCGCAGTGAACCGGCTGGCCGCCGCGAGCGATCGCCGGCGACGAAAGCTCGAAGACCAGACCCTGCGCCAGTTGCTTCATCTCCCTGTCGCTCAGCTCAGATAGGAACGGAGCAAACGCATAGTTCACCGAGTCCCAGGCTATCGGGGCACTGAAATATCCCTGAAGGGCGGCGGTGTACTTGACGAGGTGAGCGGCAAGGACTTCGGGGCGGCGGGCCGGTTTTGACCCGGCGAAGCCCCCGGGCAGAACAATACCGTGACGTTTGATGAGGTCTACGGAACCGATCATCCTTGTCGGCCGATCTACTTCGCCAAGATTCTCGATCTGGAGGTCACCTGAGAAGTGCGCATTCGCGACGGCATCTGAAAAGACAGCGATCATGGCGTAGTCGCGTTTGATCGCCTCTGCGAGGACAAGACTCGTTCCTTCGGGGCCGTGTGCACCGATCGCTGCGTGAGGCGCTGCCTGGATGACTCGATCGACATCAAAAATGGGAACGCCCAGACGCGAGTGTGCACGGTGCGCGGCGAGAAGACCGTACTCGAGGAGCTTTGCATCTACCAGTTCGCGGATGAGCGACGACGTCAGGGAACGAATGCCGCAGCGTTGGATCTGGTCCTTGACTTCGATGCTGATCTGCCGCGCGATCTCGGGAGCGAGTCTCGTTTCGCGGACAAGCACATCCGCGATGCGACCGGGATCAAAGAGGGCGATATCCTCGTCCGACTGCCGAACGAGCAGTTCGATCTCGCTGATCTCGACCGGGTCATTGTCTGGACGATTATCCATCTTCGATGTCACTGATCGTCGGCCTTGGACTAGATCCTGATATGCACCATATGATTGAGCGGCCCGGCGCCGTGACCGATCTCGGGCGCGGTGCGCAGGGCTTCGAGGAGATACTGCTTTGCTCCGTCGATCGAAGTGCCCATGTCGTAGCCGCGTGCGAGCAAGGCCGCGATGGCCGACGAGAGGGTGCATCCAGTCCCATGAGTATTGCGCGTCTCAACTCGAGGTGAGTGGAAGAGCCGAGTGGTGTCCCCCTCGATTAACAGGTCGCTGGCTTCGTCGCGCAGATGACCACCCTTGACGAGGACGGCGCGTGCGCCCATCTCGAGCAATCGCAGACCGGCAGACCTCATCTCTTCAAGGCTTGTCACGGTCAGACCGGTCAGTCGTTCGGCTTCGGCCATATTTGGAGTGATCACGTCCGCGAGCGGGAAGAGCCTTTCGATGATGAACCTGACAGCTTCGTCGTCGATCAAATCGTAGCCGCTGGTTGACCTGATAACCGGGTCGAGGACGACGTTTTTGAGATGGTGCCGTTCGATTGCTGAGGCGACAACGTCGATGGTTTCCCGGGTGGGTAGCATCCCGACTTTGACCGCCGCGACGTTCATGTCGGCGAGGATCGGGTCGATCTGAGCTCGCAGAACGTCGGCTGACTGATGAGAAGAGCCAAAGACAGCGAGAGTGTTCTGGAATGTCAGCGAACTTACCGCAGCGACCCCGAAGCATCCGAGAGCAGCGAAGGTCTTGATGTCCGCAAGTATTCCGGCTCCTCCCGAGGGGTCGAAGCCGGCGATCGTGAGCACCACGCGCATTGCCACCTCTTTATACTCCATCTGGTGGTGAGGCGCGACATGATAACACCAGGTTGGGCTAGTGGGGAAGAAAAGCGCTGGGTCCCCACAGCTGAAGCTCGGGGCAGTGGGAGAAGGCTGCCCCCTGGAACCGCCGCGCCCTAGTTGGGGCACTGCGCCACCGAGGGCTAGTCTAGGTCAGAACTTCACAACCGCCGCCAGATCACCGACAGCCTCGCAAGACTGGCTGGCCACCCGCAGAAAATCATGGCGCGTGGCCGTTGACAAGACGCGATTCAAGGCTATGATCCGATTGCCAGGTAACTATGTGGATCAGCCGTTGAAGCACCAAAGCGGCTCCGACGTTGTACTGCGCGCGGCCTACGTTGAGGGAGGACGGCCCGGGACACTGCGGTCGTGGGACTGGACGACATAAGCCTATGGATCACCTCAAGAAGCCCCATGCCGCTTGGTTCTTCATTGGAATGCTGTTGTTGAGCGTCGGGCCACGTGGCTTGGCTGCAGGGGATGCTCCAATCGCGACTCGGGAAGAGATTCAGAAGAATCTACTCGAGGTCCCCTGTGACAACGAGGCACGGATTGGGGCCGTGAAGGATCTCTTCTTGCAATTGGGCGCATCTGAGAGCGATGTCTCGATAGCAAGATTCAAGCAAGCGGACAACGTGGTCGTCACCGTGAAGGGAAGTGGCGAGGGCTATATCGTCGTCGGCGCCCATTATGACAAGGTCAAGCCAGGCTGTGGGGCAATCGACAACTGGACGGGCGTCGTCATTCTCGCGCACCTCTGGAGAAGCCTTCGCGAGACAAAGCCGTTGAAAACAGTCGTTTTCGTTGCATTTGGCAAGGAAGAGTCCGGGCTCGAGGGGCATTATCTCAAGTCCCGCGTTCCGATCCTGATCGCACTCGGCTGCACGGCGGTGATCG
>JANNRD010000540.1:0-4563 GCA_031401095.1 Acidobacteriota bacterium | reverse complement strand
CGCCGGACCACCACATTGAGGGCAGGTTACTTTTAAAAACCCTTCATGCTCTGCGAGCGGCGCGCCCTGCGTGTTGAAATTCAAGTCGGTGGGAAGAACCACCGGCAACTGATCTTCGGGAACCGGGACAATGCCGCACTTGCCACAGTGAATAAACGGGATTGGAGTGCCCCACGCGCGCTGTCGAGAGACTCCCCAGTCCCGAATCTTGTAATTGGTTTGAGCCTTGCCAAAGGCCTGCTTCTCCGCAAACTCGGTCATGGCGCGGATCGCATCAGGCACACGCAGACCGCTGAACTCGCCTGAATTTATCAAATCGGCTGATTCGTCCTTTGCGGTCGTCGCAGCATCAACCGGAGCATCATCGGCATCGGGTGATCCGGCGATCCTGATCACGCGCCGAATGGGCAGTCCATATTTCACTGAGAACTCGAAGTCGCGCTCGTCGTGCGCCGGCACAGACATGATCGCGCCAGTGCCGTAGCTCGTCAGCACAAAGTTCGCAGTCCAAACGGGCAGACGTTCACCGCTGAAGGGGTTGATCACCTCCAGGCCCGTGTCGATTCCCTGTTTCTCGGCGCCTTCCGCGATGCGCTCGTCTCTCGAAGCGGCTTTTTGATTCTCGACAAACTCGCACAACACCTGGCTCGCGCGACCGGATGCGATCGTCTCTTCGATGACTTCGTGCTCTGGAGCGACGATGACGGCATTCGAGCCAAAGATGGTATCGATGCGCGTCGTAAAGATACGAATCTTCCTTTCGGAGTTGCTGGCCAGGGCGAAGTCGACTTCAGCGCCGCGGCTGCGTCCAATCCAGTTGCGCTGCATGGCCAGGACGCGGTCGGGCCACAAACCCTCCAATGTGTCGAGGTCGTCCAGAAGTGCCCCGGCGTACCTGGTCACGCGGATGAACCACTGCTCGAGCTCGCGCTGCTCGACTGGAGTATCCTCGTGTCGCCAGCAGAAGCCGCCTTCAGCCTGCTCATTGGCGAGCGATGTGTTGCACTGCCGACACCAGTTGACGGTGGCGTTTCTGCGGTAGAGCAGACCGCGCTTCCACATCTCGATAAAAAACCACTGGTTCCAGCGGTAGTACTCCGGCGAAGACGACGCGATTTCGCGGCGCCAATCGTAGCTGAAGCCCATCTGCTGGAGTTGTCCGCGCATGGCATCGATGTTCTCGATGGTCCATTGATCGGGGCGCGCGTTGTTCTTGACCGCCGCATTCTCAGCGGGCATCCCGAAGGAGTCCCAGCCCATTGGACGCAGGACGTTGCGCCCGTTCATTCTCTGGAAGCACGAGAGAGCATCGCCCAACGAATAGTTCCGGACATGACCCATGTGGATGCGGCCGGACGGATAAGGCAGCATCTCGAGACAATAGAACTTTTCGCGAGACGGATCAGCCTCGACCTCAAAGGCGCGAGCCTCGGTCCAGCGTCTTTGTTGTTTCTCCTCCACTTCGCGGGGGAAGTACTTCTCGTTCATATCGCTTTCGAATCCTCTTTTGAATGCGTCTCGATTTATGGCCCACAGACCGCCCGAACCATCGTCAGCAGCTCACGGGAACCCGAAAATATAGCAAATCGGTACGGAGAAAAGAATAGGATCAAATACGCAGCGCAAGCGGAGCCTTGCGCCGCTACGTAAGGGAGAGGGTGGTCACTGGTTGGAAGTCGATGGCAGTCATTCGCCTTTGCGGCCCGATTACTTTGAACTTCAAGGGCGGATTCTATCGTGATTGGTGGAGCAAGTTCAAGAGCTATACCGCCGGCTGCTTGCGTCCTGCGCGGCTTGGCGACTTCGGGAATTACACCCCGGAGGACCACGCTGCAGATGGTCGCGGTCGGACTTGCGCCACTAGCGACCCGGCCCTTGTCCTTGAAGAGAATTGAATCTTCTTGCGATCGCAACCCCTCCCGCCTACTTCACTCGTGTTGATTCGTCGATGGGCTGCTCGCGCTCGAACCAGCGATAGAGCATCGGCAAGATGAGCAGCGTCAGCAAAGTCGAAGTCACCAACCCCCCGATCACGACCGTCGCCAACGGGCGCTGCACCTCTGCGCCTGCCGACGTGGCGACAGCCATCGGAATGAAGCCGAGACCGGCAACGAGCGCCGTCATCAGGACCGGGCGCAGTCTGGTCGCCGTGCCTTCGTTGACGGCCTCCGTGATTGTCCGACCACCTTCGCGGAGGCGGTTGATCGCGCTCACCAACACGACACCGTTCAGCACCGCGACGCCGAAGAGCGCTATGAAGCCGACGCCAGCCGAGATTGAAAACGGAAGCCCACGCAGGGCCAGCGCCATGACACCGCCAACCACAGCGAAGGGAATGCCCGTATAGATCATCGCCGCCTGCAGCGCCGATCTGAATGTCGCCAGAAGCAATGCGAATATCAGAAACAGAGCGATCGGCACGACGATCATCAACCGCTCACTGGCGCGCTTAAGATTCTCGAACTGCCCGCCCCAGGTCAGGTAATAGCCCGCAGGCAATTCCACCTGTCGGGCAAGTATGGCCTGCGCCTCCTTCACGAAGCTGCCAATGTCGCGACCTCGCACATTCAATTCGACCACGATGCGGCGGCGCGTGTCGTCGTGCGAAATCTGCGCAGGGCCCTCAACCAGCGCAACGTCGGCCAGTTCCGACAACGGGATGCGCGCGCCACCTGGCGCGGGCACAAGCAACGCTTTGATCGTCTCGACATCGCGGCTCGCGTCCTCCTTCAATCGCACAACCAGACCGAAGCGCCTTTCGCCTTCGTAAATCTGACCAGCTGGTTTACCTGCGACGAGCGATTCGACCAGGTCATTCACATCCCCGACGTTGATGCCATAGCGGGCAATCGCCGCGCGGTCCGCCTTGATTTGCAGTTGCGGCAAGCCCGCGACTTGCTCGATGCGCACGTCCTCAGCGCCGCGGACGCTTCCAGCGGCACGAGCGATCTGTTCGGCTGTCTTTTTCAATTCATCCAGGTCTTCGCCGAAGAGCTTGATCGCCACATCCGAACGCACGCCCGCTATCAGCTCTGACATGCGCATCTCGATCGGTTGCGAGAAACCGTAGTTCACGCCGGGCGCGCCCTTCTCCAATGCCTCGGACATCTTTTCGACCAGTTCTTCGCGCGTCTTCGCGCTCGTCCATTCAGACGGCGGTTTGATGTCAACATAGATGTCAGCGCGGTCAACGCTCATCGGGTCAGTGGTGATTTCAGGCCTCCCGATCTTCGAGACAACGCGATTGACTTCCGGGAAGGTGCGAAAGACTTTTTCCGCTTCAGTCAATGCCTTGATGGATTGCGGCAGCGAGACGCTGGGTAATTGCGCGGCTTCGACTACCAGGGAACCTTCATCGAGTCGCGGGATAAACTCGGCACCGAGGAAGGGAAAGAGCAGACCGCTCGCGATGACGAGCCCTGCCGCTACCGCCAATGCGGCCAGGCGTCGCTGCATGACGAACGCACGCGCAGGCTCATAAGCAGTACGCACCCAGCGAATGACGGGGCTCTCGGACTCCGCGACTCGGCCACGCAGCACGAATGTCAGCATCGCTGGGATGTAGGTCAACGCGAGCAGCAGCGAGCCGAGCAGCGCGAATACCACCGTCAGCGCCATCGGCTTGAACATCTTGCCTTCAACCCCTGTCAGGCTCAGCAGCGGCAAGTAGACAATCATAATGATCGCCACCGCAAAAACGACGGGGCGGCTTACTTCAAGGCAGGCTTTGAGGATTGTTTCTTGCGGTCCTTCGGCATGACCTGAGTGCTGCGCCTGAGCGCGACGCCGCACTGCGTTTTCCACCATGACCACCGCGCCGTCCACGATCAGGCCGAAGTCAAGCGCGCCGAGGCTCATCAAATTGCCCGACACCTTGAAAACGACCATGCAAATTGCCGCAAAGAGCATTGAAAGCGGGATAACCGTCGCTACCAGTAGCGCGCCGCGCCAGTTGCCGAGCAGCAGGATGAGGATGAAGATCACGATCAGCGCACCTTCGATGAGGTTCGTCGCGACCGTCTTCATTGTGCGGTTGACCAGCGCTTCGCGGTCATAGAACGAAACCAACTCCACGCCTCTGGGCAAGGTCTTCCTGATTTGCTCAACGCGCTCCTTGATGCGACGCACGACGGCGCGCGAGTTTTCGCCTTTGAGCATGATCGCAATGCCGCTGACGATTTCGCCTTCACCATTGTTCGTCACCGCGCCTTGTCTGAGCGTCGCGCCCGTGACGACTTCGGCCACATCGCGCACAAAAATCGGAACGCCTTCGCGCCCGGTCTTGACGACGATGGCGGCAATGTCTTCTGCTGAGGTCGCCAGTCCGAGTCCACGCAGCAGATATTGTTCGCCCGCGCGTTCGATGTATGCGCCGCCGACGTTGGCGTTGTTGCGTTCGACGGCTTCCAGCACATCGCGCAGGTTGAGTCCGTAGGCTTGCAGCTTTGTCGGATCGGCGCGCACCTGATACTGCTTCTCCAGCCCGCCGAAGCTGTTGACATCGGTGACGCCGGGTACGTTGAGTAATTGCCGCCGGACGTTCCAATCCTGAATCGTGCGCAG